>JAYEGP010000317.1:0-7336 GCA_034659135.1 Campylobacterota bacterium | reverse complement strand
AAGAGTACGCTAAGATTTATGTTTTATTTAATTTTGATTCCTTAATGATTCAGAGATTATTGAGATGAATCAAACCAATTGTGTCGTAAGAGATATATCGGACGATAGTTTATGGACAACTCCGTATGCTGCTATTAATCTTGATAATGTAGATATCAGTATCAATACAAATCAGAAATATGGTCTTAAAAAACATCAAATATCTGTAGGTGAAGTCTTGACTTTTTTAGATAAAGAGAACATACAAAGATATGGTGAAGTTGTAAGGTTAAATCAAAAGTCAGTTACATTGCTTGTCAATGGCTCAAGCTGGCGTGTGGCATATAACTTTTTAGGTAAAAATATTGATATACTTTGAGTTAAAAAGTGGTAAAATAACTTAAGAAATAGTTTAAGAAAAAGGTGGAGAAATGAAATTATTAAAAATTAGTGCCATTGCCACACTCGCATGTTTACTCTCGAGTAGTGCTTATGCTGAAAAAACTGAAGTAGCTAAACCAAAGCGTCAGCTTAAAAACAACATGATGGAGGTGTATAACACCCTGCCTGTAAGTGTCGATAATTTTACCGATGCTTTTGCCAAAGGCGAGCTTTATGGCCGTCTTCGTATGAATACATTTAGATGGGATTGGGAAAATGAAATATCTCCTTTAGCTACTAACGGTAACAATAAGGCTCTCGGTCTTGGTGGTAGTCTTATCTACAAAACAGCGCCACTGTATGGAGTGAGCGGCACTGTGGGGATGTATTATTCTGATAGTCCATTTGAGGGCATGAGAGATCCACGAGATGATATCTCTTATATCAAAGCAGGTAAAGACACCATTAGCCGTTATCAAGTGAGAAAGAATGGAAATTATTCTATGGCTGTTTTGGCTCAGGCATACTTGCAATATGATATTTCTAAAACAACATTCAAAGGCGGTCGCCAGATTTTTCAAAGTGTTCTAACGAAGTCAAATGATACTAAAATGATTCCAAATACCTTTGAAGGTTACAGCGTTGATACAAAAGAGATACCTAAAACACGTCTTCGTGCGGCTTATTTTTATGCACAAAAATTACGTGACCATACGACATTTCATGACGTCATTACTTTCGGTGATGGAACAGTTAAAACGGATACCAATAACCCAAATTGGAATAATAATGATGATGCCGGTGTCCACAAAGGCCTAACGTATGCTAACTTCGAGGCAGCAGGTGAAGATACCAACCATGTACTTATTGTTACAGATGCACGAAACAAGTCTATCGAAGGTCTTCAGCTTGATATGACTTATACAGCAGTGCCTAATGTTATCAGTTCACTGATTGGTGAAGTCAACTATAAAATCGCTTTACCAGGAGATTTTTCACTCACTCCAGGCGTTCGCTATATGTACCAAATGGATGATGGTGGTGGTGAGATCGGGGGTGCAACGCTTAGTGGAGAACTGGATTCATGGGAAAGTGGTGAGAGTAAACTGGGATATGTTGATCCAAAAAGCCTTGACAGTAGTCTCTGGATGGCACGTTTGGTCTTGAAAAAAGGAGCGTTAAAAGTTCAAGCGGGTTATTCTGCAGTAGCTGATAAAGGTGATATTGTTGCTCCATGGCGTGGATTTCCTACCGGTGGCTATACGCGTGCGATGGCACAATATAACTGGCGTGCTAATACTAAAACGACGGCTGCTGAAGTCTATTTTGATTTTGACAAAGCAAAATTGGTCTCAGGTCTAGGTGTTTTAGTACGTTATGCAATGCAAGATTTTGACAAGGAGAAGCAAGAAGCTGGCGTACAAGCGGATAGTAATATTCTTCATATCGATATTCGTGAGCAGATCAAAGCCGTTCCAGGTTTGGATGCTAAAATTCGTATCGGTCTTGTCAGTGCTGATGAACGTGATATTGAAGCAGGTAAAGCGGATATCGACTCTTACAACGAATACCGTTTTGAATTAAACTATCTCTTCTAAGAAAAGGCAACAAGATACAGGTTGCCTTCAAGCATTAAAAGTGTTAAATTTACCTTTTCTACTTAACTAATGTACGTGAATCGCCTAAATAGCATCAATATTCTCCATCATTCGATAGTTTTGATGGCAATACAGAGGTAAATTTAGCAAGTGTTGATAGTCTGTAATTATTTATTTTGACTACTTCGGTAACGTGGATCTTGGTAATCATTACGTTCACAGGCAGAAAAAAAGATTCCTGCTGCTATCAGTGCTACGAGTATTAATGCTTTCATTGTTTCTTCTTTTTTTGTGATTTTGTTAGTGTCATCTCTGTTTCCATAATTTTAATTTCATGTTCTGCTGAAAATAAAATATCGTCATCAGTTTTGACATGTTTGGCTTTGATTTTATTGCTATAGTCAATATTATCAAGAATGTGTTTAATACAGTTGATACGTGCTTTTTTCTTATTATCGGAACGGATAATCGTCCACGGTGCATGCACGGTATGCGATGCTAAGAGCATCGAGTATTTTGCAATGGTGTATTTATCCCATAACTCTTGAGATTTTTGATCAACTGGCGAGAGTTTATACTGTTTTAGCGGATCAGTTTTACGTTTGTTAAAACGGTTCGCCTGCTCTTCTTTCGAAACTGAGAAGTAAAATTTAAACAGCATAATGTCTGAATTGACCAGCATTCTTTCAAATTCGGGTACTTCATGTAAAAACTCTTTATGCTCTTCTTGAGTACAAAAGTCCATGACCGGCTCAACACCACCACGGTTATACCAAGAACGGTCAAAGAGAACAATCTCACCAGCACTGGGAAGGTGATGCGAATAACGCTGAAAATACCATTGACTTTTTTCGATGTCAGAGGGTTTATCAAGAGCGACTACACGAGCACCACGAGGGTTAAGATGTTCTGTGATACGTTTAATCGTACCCCCTTTACCAGCGGCGTCACGTCCTTCAAAGATCATCAGTACTTTTAGACCTTGATCTTTAACAAAGTTCTGCATTTTAAGCAGTTCGATTTGAAGCTTTTGAAGCTCTTCTTCGTACTCTACGGTCTCTTTTTTGACCCAGACTTGAACTTTATTTTTTTTCTTATTGTGTTCGCGTTCATCTTTTGCTTGCTCTTCTTTACTTTTGCGACGATCTGGATGAGTATTATCTTTTACATTCTCATGATCTTCTAAAATGGATTCCACTTCTTTACGTTTATGTGACATTCATGCTCCATATATTGATTTTTATCTATTATAACGCTCCCTATTTAAAGAGTTCCTTTAACGAACTTGCATTAGCAAAACAGCTGTGGTTATTACACAGCATGTAGCGCTCATCTTTATGATACTGAATATGTAGATAGGGATAATCAGTAGCACTGTTTATCTGTGATACCGAAGTCTCAAACGGTACTTTTAAAATTTGATCTTCATGAATATAGCGTAAGGCTTGATTTGTCATATACGGATAGTAGATTGGTTTTTTAAAGAGCTCAAGAGAGTAATATTCTAAGGTTTTAAAAGCGAAATGGCGGTATTTCTC
The DNA here is from genome assembly GCA_034659135.1 of Campylobacterota bacterium. Classification (GTDB taxonomy): domain Bacteria; phylum Campylobacterota; class Campylobacteria; order Campylobacterales; family Sulfurimonadaceae; genus S010-53. Next base: position 3,840 of record JAYEGP010000317.1, on the reverse strand, counting down.
ATCAAGAACACTACCCAAAGAGAGCAGTAAGTCAACAATAACACCAACAGATCCAGGGTAAGAGTTGTCACTCATATCTGCCTCGGTTGTAAATTCACCTCGACTAAAATACCAGCGGCCCTCTTCGTAATAGCGTTCGAGGGCAGCATTGGCTACTTGTTGCGCTTTAATAAGATAAGATTCCTTACATGTAAGCTCATAGGCGCTGATTAAAGTGACACCGAGATAGGCGTAGTCTTCTAAAAAGGCCTCGACTTTAGGTATTTTGTTAATTAGTGCTGAATGCATCAGTGTTTCATTAATACTCATTTTTTCTATAAGAGCATCAAGCGAGCTAAGGGCTTGTGTCAAGATGCTTCCATCATATTTTGCTAACTCAAAAAGTGATTTGATGAGCATAGCGTTCCACGAGGTCTGCACTTTACGGTCTATAAATGGATAGAGACGTGGTTTACGAATCTCTTGAAGTGCCGGTTTAACACGCTCAAACCATTCAGGTTCTTTAAGCTCAGCAAAGCGAATGATGTTATGTCCTTCAAAATTTCCATGGGGAGAGACACTCAGGCGCATGGTCATTTTTTTAGCTTCATCATCACTATAGCCAGAATTTTTTATGCCTTGAAAGACTTCTTTGCGGGTATAGACAAAGTATTTTCCCTCTTCACCTTCGGTGTCGGCATCACTTGCAGAATAAAAAAGACTGTTTTCCATCATAAAGGCTTGCATAAAGCTCACAATCTCTTTAGCGATTTTAAGATAATGCTCGTCTTTGAAAAGTTTATAGGCTTTGAGATAGACTTCACATAGTAGTCCGTTGTCATAGGTCATCTTCTCAAAATGCGGTACTAACCACTCCGTATCGGTACTGTAACGGCAAAAACCGCCATCAACTAGATCGTAGATGCCCCCAGCGGTCATGTTGTCTAGCGTATGCGTTAGCATTGATGCGATCTCTTCATTAGGCTTGAGTTGATAGATGCTCATCATAGTGTTAAGTGTTGAGCTATGAGGAAATTTTGGAGCGATAGAAAAACCACCATAGGTCGGTTCAAAATTATGTTTGACATTTTTTATGAAGATCTCAGCAATAGCCGGTGTAAGCTTAGTTGCTTGTTTGGGTGCATTTTTTGGTTTAAGAAAGCTCTGAATCTCATCGGCATTTTCAAAAAGTTTAGTATCATTTTGGGCAATTTTAGGAGCAATAATCTCAATGAGCTGCATAAAGCCCATCATCTGCTGTTTCGGTTCAGGTGGGATATACGTGCCTGCATAAAAGGCTCTGTTTTCTGGAGTAGAGAAGATAGAAGTCGGCCAACCTCCAGTACTGCGGTTCAATAAGCTATGAACCTCTTGATAGTGCTTGTCAATATCAGGACGCTCTTCACGATCAACTTTGATACTGACAAAGTGCTCATTAAGATACGCAGCGATGGTTTCATTCTCAAAAACCTCATGCTCCATCACATGACACCAGTGACAGCTTGAATATCCTATGGAGAGGAAAATTGCTTTATGCTCTTTTTTGGCTTTGTTAAAGGCTTCATCTCCCCATGGGTACCAGTCTACGGGATTGTCTTTGTGTTGCTGGAGGTATGGAGAGTCTTCAAGTGCTAAACGGTTGGACATAGAGAACCTTTTTGAGATTGTGTTGTGGAAGTTTATTATGCAATTATTAATCTAATAGAACTTGCTCTTACATGTAACGAATAACTAATAAGGATATGATAAAATGCACTACTATTAAAGGACAACGATGCGCACACTTTCACTACTTTTACTCATGTCAGCCATGCTTTTTGCAGGACTGCCTAAGTTCCTTATGCCAGATGAGGCATTTAAACCTTCAGCTACCTTGAACGACAAGCAGCAGATTGAAATTGATATTGAGCTAGCCAAAGATATCTATCTGTATTCAAATAAGGTACATGTAAGAGATAGTGATCTCGAAGATGCTGTTGTTTTTGCTGAGGTTAAGAAGCCTGTTTCAGTAGAGCATCATGAAGAGCAGACCTATATAGAATCACCGAAGATTATTGTGGATCTTGCTAAGAAGGGTGAGGCTTCAGGTAGTCAAGAGATAAGTATTGAAGTAGGGTATCAGGGGTGTTCGGAACAAGGTCTCTGCTATGAACCCCTCACAAAGACCTTTAGCTTTGAAATAGATTTAGATAAGCTCGCTTCTGCTTCAGGTGAGAAAGAGAGTGCGCAGGCAACACAAGAACAAGTAGCCGAAACGCTTAACTCAGAGAGTGATACCATCGCTCAAACACTCAAAGAGGGCAGTATCGGTCTTATTATTTTAAGCTTTCTAGGATTTGGTCTTCTGCTTGCGATGACACCGTGTGTTTTTCCTATGATTCCTATCCTCTCCTCGGTTATTGTGGCTCAGGGTGAAAACATCACAACACGTAAAGCATTTACCATGTCACTGGTTTATGTGCTTGCTATGTCAGTCGCATATACCATCGCCGGTGTTCTTGCAGGGATGTTTGGAGCGAACTTACAAGCAGCCTTTCAAACACCTTGGGTCATTGTCGTTTTTTCACTGATATTTGTAGCCTTATCACTCTCAATGTTTGACTATTATGAACTTCAAATGCCACAGTTTATTCAATCACGCCTTAACAATGTTGGACAGAAACAAGGGGGGTATTACGGTGTTGCCCTGATGGGATTTTTCTCAGCACTGATTGTAGGACCTTGTGTCGCCGCACCACTAGCAGGAGCCTTGATTTATATTGGCCAGACGGGTGATGCACTCTTAGGCGGTATTGCGCTCTTTGCTTTAAGTATGGGGATGGGAGTTCCACTCTTACTTATTGGTGTGAGTGCCGGCAAGTTTATGCCTAAACCGGGAGCGTGGATGGACGCTGTGAAATCGATTTTTGGTGTGATGCTCATCGGTGTGGCGATCTGGATGATCAGCCGTGTGATTCCTGAGAGTGTTACGATGTTGTTATGGTCATTTTTACTGATAGCGACAGCCGTTAATATGGGTGCCTTTGAATCGGTTAAAAGTGAGTGTCCTCGTTGTCCAAAATCGATTACCAAATCCATAGGAATTGTTATCTTTTTGTACGGTACAGCACTCTTTTTAGGTGGAATTACGGGAGCTAAAGATCCCTTAAACCCGTTAGAAAAATTTACGGCTACGTCTCAAGTGCTCAGTGCTCAGGTCGTGCAAGAAAAGAGTTTTAAGACCATTACCTCAATTAGCGAACTTGATGCCATTATAGCCGCTTCAAAAGGTCAAAAAGTACTCTTAGACTTTTATGCAGATTGGTGTGTGGCCTGTAAAGAGTTAGAGCATAATACCTTTAGCGATGCTGATGTTAAAGCGAAGATGTCCGAGTTTGTTCTAGTCAAAGCGGATGTGACGGCTAATGGCGATCAAGAGAAAGCCTTGAGTAAAAAGTATGGCGTATTTGGTCCACCGGCTATCTTGTTTTTTGATGAGAGTGGAGCGCTGATAAAAGGTCGTACGGTCATAGGATATAAAGATCCTAAACCTTTTTTAGATCATTTAAATAACCTCTAGGAGAGAGAATGAAATTTTTAATAACACTACTTTTTATTGGAGTATCACTTTTTGCAGAAGTGGAGTATGCGGAGTCGTATAAAGAGGCATTAGTTCAAGCTGAGAAAGAAGATAAGCTCATTATGGTGATGCTCTCAAGAGAGGATTGTGATGCGTGTTGGTATATGGAAAATGTCGTCTTTGAAGATGATGTCATTATTGAAGCGATCCATAAAGATTTTGTTACTGTCCACTTAGACATTCATCATGACTTTTTGCATGATCTAAGCTACATTGGAACACCGACATTTCATTTTATTACC
>JAYEGP010000316.1:0-7346 GCA_034659135.1 Campylobacterota bacterium | reverse complement strand
GTCGTCTTGCCTTGATTATGAATACAGAGCTAATGTTTAGGCTATGCTCTTATATCGCAACAAGTCTATTATACGCAATAGAATGTAAGAAGTCTATTAGAGCTCTTATATTTGTGATATAAAAGCAGCTATTATCTACATACTAAGGGAGACTTGAGTATAATCGCGCGCATTATAGGGATAATTTATGGGTCTAGAACTAATATTACTGGGTATCGTTGTTGGAATTTTATCAGGCTTTTTTGGTATTGGTGGGGGTACGATTTTGGTTCCCTTGCTCTTATTTATTGGCTTTGATATTAAAACAGCGATTGGTATCTCTGTGGTTCAGATGGTATTTAGTTCACTATTTGGAAGTTATATCAATAGTAAAAGAGGCACCTTAGATATCAAGATGGTCTTGACTATCGGCTTGGGTGGTTTTGTAGGTGCCTTAGCGAGTTCTATGATAGTAAAAACCCTAAGTGCTCAAACCTTAGAGCTAATATTTATTGGTTTTGTTGCCTTTGCTTTGACACGACTCTATTTTAAGACTTTAGAACATGGTGAAACACGACACGTTCACCCCATCATACTCTTTATTATTGGTGCAGTTTTGGGAGCTTTTTCTATCTCAATTGGAGTTGGCGGTTCTATATTACTGGTACCACTGCTAGTAGGCTTTTTACATGTACCCCTAAAAAATGCTATAGCGGCAGGACTGTTTTTTGTTATTTTTTCTTCCGTATCGGGCTTAATCAGTTTAAGTGTTAACGGTACTGTTGATTATGTCAATGGGAGTATTATCGGTATCGCTTCACTTATCGGTGTCTATGGGGGCATTTGGCTTAAACATAAGACAACAGACACACTTCAAAAACGACTACTTGTAATTTTTTACATTGTCATTTTAAGTTATTTAATTTATAGATTGGTAGTACATCATGGATAAAAATATTATTAACGTTCGCGGCGCACGAGAAAACAACCTTAAAAACATTTCATTAGAGATTCCTAAAAATAAGCTTGTTGTCTGCACAGGTTTGAGTGGTAGTGGAAAATCGACTTTAGCCTTTGATACCCTCTATGCTGAAGGACAACGCCGTTATATGGAGTCACTCTCAAGTTATGCGCGGCAGTTTTTAGACCGCATAGGTAAGCCCGATGTGGATAAAATTGATGGATTAACACCGGCCATTGCTATCGATCAGAAAACTACCTCTAAAAATCCACGCTCAACCGTAGGAACAATTACTGAAATCTATGATTATTTTCGTCTTTTGTACGCACGAATTGGAGTACAACACTGTCATCTTTGTGGAAAACAGATCTCTCAGATGAGTGCTGCTGATATTATCGATCAAGTTAAAAAGCTTCCTTTAGGTGCAAAAGTTGTTATCTTGGCACCACTGATTAGAGAGAAAAAAGGTACCTTTGCTGATCTTCTTGAATCTCTGGTTCATAAAGGTTATGTCCGTGCGATGATTGATGGAGTGATGGTACGACTTGATGAAGAGATTGAGCTCTCTAAAACTAAAAAACATACCATTAAAGTCGTTATTGATCGTATTGTCATCAAAGATGATAATCAAGATCGTATAGGACAAGATGTTGAAAAAGCACTTAAAGAGAGTTATGGTGAAGTCGAACTCGAAATTTTAAATCATGAAGAGATGGACATTCGAGATAAGCTGATTCACTATAGCGAGCACAACGCCTGTTTTGATTGTAAGGTGAGTTTTGAACCGCTTGAACCACTCACTTTTTCGTTTAACTCCCCCAAAGGAGCCTGTTCGGAGTGTGATGGCTTGGGTATCCGTTACGCACTTGATCATGACAAAATCATTGATAGTGATCTGACAATAGAAAAAGGTGCCGTGAGAATTGTTTACGGTTTTAACAAGGGTTACTACTTTACCTTCTTGAAAGGTTTCTGTGAGGCTAATGACATCTCGATTACGACACCGTTTGGCGAACTTGAAACCTATCAGCAAAAAGCGATTATGCATGGCAATATCGAAGAGATAACTTTTAAATGGAAAAATCACCCTATAAAACGTGTCTGGCCAGGTATTATTAAAATAGCTTATGATATGTTCAAAGATGAGAAAGAACTTGCTGATTATATGAGTGAAAAAGCTTGTGATGTATGTGGTTCCAATCGCCTTAAACGTGAAAGTTTAGCGGTACATGTAAAAGATAAAAAGATCTCTGACATTATCTGTATGCCGATAGCTAAAAGCTATGAATGGTTTGCGGATAAGAAAAACTTTGAGCACCTCGGTGAACAAGAGCAGATGATTGCTGAGCCGATTTTAAAAGAGATTAATGAGCGTCTGTTCTTCTTGTATGATGTAGGTTTAGGATATTTGACACTTAATCGTGATGCGCGGAGTATTAGTGGGGGTGAAGCTCAACGTATTCGTATCGCGTCACAGATCGGTAGTGGTCTTACGGGTGTGATGTATGTCCTAGATGAGCCGAGTATTGGACTGCATGAACGTGATACGTTAAAACTGATTCGTACCCTTCGTTCTTTGCAAGAAAAAGGCAACTCGGTTATTGTTGTTGAACACGATAAAGAGACAATCGAGAATGCAGATTATATTATCGATATCGGTCCGGGGGCGGGCAAGTATGGTGGAGAAGTTGTCTTCGCAGGAACCTTGGCCAAACTTCGAAAAGCGAAAACATTGACAGCAGATTATCTCTCAGGTCGTAAAAAAATTGAGTACTTTTACCGTCGTGAGCAGAACAATTGGCTTGAAATTAACAATGTCACATTGAATAATATTGATGCCTTACATGTAAAGATTCCTCTTAATAATTTTGTCTGTGTTACCGGTGTGAGTGGTAGTGGGAAGAGTTCATTGATACTACAAACTTTACTCCCAACCGCGCGAGAATTGCTTAACCATGCAAGAAAAGTTAATAAAATAGCGGGAGTTGAAATAAGAGGTCTTGAGAAGTTAGATAAAGTCATCTCCTTAGATCAAAGTCCGATTGGACGAACACCACGCTCTAATCCAGCGACGTATACCGGTGTGATGGATGAGATTCGCAATCTTTTTACTAAGACCAAAGAGTCTCAAATCCGTGGCTATACCGCTTCACGTTACAGTTTTAATGTTAAAGGCGGTCGTTGTGAAAAGTGTCAGGGTGAGGGTGAGATCAAAATAGAGATGCACTTTTTACCCGATATTATGGTTAAGTGTGACACCTGCCAAGGTAAACGCTATAACGCACAGACCCTAGAAGTGGAATATAAAGGAAAAACAGTTGCAGATGTGCTTGCGATGAGTGTCACAGAAGCTCTCGAATTTTTTGAAGCGATTCCTAAAATTTTTATCAAACTTAAAACGCTAAATGATGTTGGACTTGGCTATATCACCTTAGGTCAAAATGCGATAACACTCTCTGGTGGAGAAGCGCAGCGTATCAAACTTTCTAAAGAGTTAAGTCGAAAAGATACAGGAAAAACACTCTATATTCTTGATGAACCCACAACAGGACTGCATTTTGATGATACAAACCGTCTTACCAAAGTACTTCATCATTTCGTGGAGTTAGGCAACTCTGTTTTGGTGATAGAGCATAATCTTGATATGGTAAAAAATGCCGATTATATTATCGATATGGGACCTGAAGGCGGCTCTGGTGGAGGCGAAATAATCGCCTCAGGTTCACCCGAAGAGTTGGCAAATACACATGAGGTTACAGGAAGCTATACCGGTAAATATTTAGAAAAAGAGTTAGCAGAACATAATAGGACTTAAGCTATCCTAGATATAATTAACCCAATAAAATTAATTAAAGGGCTTCAATGAAAAGTTCTATCGTCGATAGTATTAAATCACTTCCCCCACTTCCTAAAACCTTACTCGATGTTCAGCGTATTACCAATGATATGGATGCTTCTATTCATGATTTGGTTAAGGCAATTGAGCCCGATCCTATGATTGTGGCCAATCTTCTAAAAGCGGCCAACTCACCACTCTATTTTTTTGGTAGGGAGATTAAAAATGTTTCTCAAGCGGTTTCACTTTTTGGAATGACGATGACACGTTCTATTGTTATGGGAAATTCCGTTCGTAAACTTCTCAATGTTGATATGGAACCTTACGGTATTACCTCAGAGAAATTTGCAGAGATCTCATCTAAACAGGCGTCATTGATGATGAAATGGTACAAAAAGATAGATCGTGCCAAGGCGGATAAACTCTTTTTAACCTCTTTTTTGCAAGAGACGGGCAAAATTATTATTGCTAGTGATGTCATTCAAGAAGATCTGTTGATGCAGTTCAAGTCTGAAGTTGAAGTCGCAACAAATATCGCTTTGGTTGAAAAGTCTTATGTTGATGATACGACTGCTGCCATTACCGCTGCTATTTTTGAACACTGGAAATTCGATAAAGAGTTTGTTGATATGATAAAATATTCAGACAACCCAAGTCAGGCTCCTGATGAAGTCAAAGAGTTTTCTACAGCACTCAATATTGTAAAAACCATCATTCCTATGAATGCACCTTTAAGCGAGCATGCTATTAACTTTGGTCTGCAAAAAGCAGAACAAGCGGGTTATGATGGGATGCTTTTAGAAGAGTGTGTCAACGAATTTTTTACGATGCAAGAGGTCTAATGTCAAAAAAAACCATAACCATCATTGATACCTTTGGTTTCTTTTTTCGTGCCTTTTATGCTCTGCCTCCACTAAGCAATAAAAACGGTTTTCCTACCGGTCTTTTAACTGGTTTTACCAATTTTATCACGACACTTCATAAAGATCACTCTAGTGATTACATCGTTTTTGCCCTGGATTCTAAGGGACCGACATTTAGAAATGAGATCGATCCTAATTATAAAGCGAATCGTGCTGCGCCTCCTGAAGAGCTAACGATGCAACTTCCTATTGCTATCGAATGGATTGAAAAGATGGGTTTTGCGTCACTCAGTCAATCAGGTTTTGAAGCCGATGATATTATCGCATCGCTTAGCGACGCGGCAATTCGCGAAGGGATGAATGTCAGAATTGTCTCTCATGATAAAGATCTCTATCAACTCATAGAAGATGATCGTGTTGTGCTTGTTGACGCGATTAAACGCAAGATTATTAATGAACAGGAGTGCTTTGATAAACATGGAGTTCATCCTTGTCAATTTACTGACTTTCAGTCACTTTTGGGTGACAGTGCCGATAATGTACCCGGTGTTAAAGGGGTAGGCAAGGTGACTGCACAAAAATTACTAACGCAGTTTGAGACCTTGGAAAATATCTATAAAAACATTGAGAACATTACTCCTGCAGGGGTTCAGAAAAAATTGATTGCCTCAGAAGATGATGCCTGGATGTCACAAAAACTGGTAACACTTAAACGTGATCTTTATGAGACTATCGATTTTGAAGCCTTTGTAATGCATGATGACAATCCTTTTATTCCTATTTATGATGAACTTCAAGAGTATGAAATGAATGGAGTTTTACGTGTGCTTCACGCTAAAGGTCTTATAGATGAGAAAGCAAAAAAAGCTGAGGCAAAGCTTGAAACTCCAAGTCAAAGTTTAAGTTTTAAATCAACACTCATCTGTGATGATACTAGCTTATTAAAAATAGTAGAAGCGATTAAACCTGAAGAGATTGTCGCTTTTGATACGGAGACAACAGGGCTTGATCACCATACAGACACTCTAGTTGGTTTTAGTTTTGCTACGTCTGAAGATGAAGCGTATTATGTTGCCATGAGTCATTTTTATCTGGGTGTTCCTGATCAAGTGAGTCAAGAAGCCGCTAAAAAGGCGATAGAAAAACTCTTTACATGTAAGATTGTTGGACATAATATAAAGTTTGATCTGCACTTTATTGCTGATTTTTTAGGAGATGATGATTTTGAGATACATGCAGACTCTATGGTTTTGGCATGGCTTCATAATTCCGAGCAGCAACTGGCTCTCGATAAGTTGGCATTAAAGCATTTTGAACATGAGATGATCAGTTTTAAAGAGACAGTTAAAAAAGGGGAGACCTTTGCTTCGGTAGAGATTGAAGATGCCTGCAAGTATGCGGCTGAAGATGCGCTTATGACATTGAAACTCTACCATCTTTTTCAAGATAAGATGACTTTGATGGAAAATGAGCAGATTCTTGAAGAGGCGAGAGATGTTGAATATCCTTTTATCAGTACCCTCTTGCGAATGGAACGTGCAGGAATTGCTATTGATGCTAAAGTTTTAGAACAGTTTAAAGTCGAAGTCTCTGAACGTCTTTTGGAGCTTACGGGTACGATTTATAAAGAAGCGGGCAGTGAATTTAATATTAATTCTACAAAACAGTTAGGTGTTATTTTATTTGAGACACTGGGCTTACCCGTTCAGAAAAAAACTAAAACAGGCTATTCAACCGATGAAAAGGTCTTAAATGCCTTAAAAGATGAACATCCGATTATAGACCTTCTTTTGGAATATAGAGAGATATTTAAACTGTATTCAACTTACATTGAACCACTTTTAGCCTTAGCACTTAAAGATAAAAAGAGCCGTATCTATACCTCTTTTGTTCATACAGGCACGGCAACGGGACGTCTTAGCTCTAAAAATCCTAACTTACAAAATATCCCAACTAAAACAGAGTTGGGACGTCGTATTAGAGAGGCCTTTGTCGCTCCAGAGGGCAAGATGCTTATCGGGATTGATTATTCGCAAATTGAACTGCGTCTACTCGCTCACTTTAGTGAAGACTCGGTTTTAGTCGATGCCTTTAATCATGACAAAGATATTCACCTTCAAACGGCCATAGCACTTTTTGGTGATGAAGAGGCGCCATCTAAGCGTCATATCGCTAAGACAGTAAACTTTGGACTGCTATATGGAATGGGACCAAAAAAACTTTCAGATACCTTGGGGATTAGCACAAAAGAAGCCAAGGAGATCATTGAAAAGTACTTTGAGTCTTTTCCGACAGTGCGAACTTATTTTCGATCTATCGTTGATGGTGCAAAAGAAGAGGGTTATGTACAGACTCTACTCAAACGTCGACGCTATTTTGATTTTTCTAGTGCGACACCGATGTTAAAAGCAGCGTATGAGCGTGAATCGGTCAATACTCTTTTTCAAGGAAGCGCAGCTGATCTGATTAAACTCTCTATGAATAAAATAGATACGATCATACGTGAAGAAGCTTTAGAAGCTACAATGCTATTACAGATTCATGATGAATTAATCTTTGAAGTTGAAGCGAATAAGGCAGAAGAGTATGCCAAGAGGTTTAGTAGTGTAATGCAAGAGATATATCTCTTACATGTAAGACTCAACACCTCTGTGAATATCGCACAAGAGTGGAGTGCTCTTAAATAAAGTAGAATATTACCAATTAA
>JAYEGP010000315.1:0-7422 GCA_034659135.1 Campylobacterota bacterium | reverse complement strand
GGTGCTAATATCATTGTAATAGCCTTTAATTTATCTATATATGATAATAAATATATTTATAATATTATCGTAATTAGATAATTATTTCAAATGCTATTATGAATAAATTCTTTGATGAGAGAATGGTGGAGCTGTGGAGAATCGAACTCCAGTCCAAAAACAGGCTACTTTCAGTGTCTACATGCTTAGAGACATTGTTTCGTTTAATCTGACTTCATACAATGTGCAAAACTACACCAGACGAGCCTCAAGGGTTCATTTTACGCTGAGACAGACGCAAAATATATCTACATAGGGGTTATACTTCGAATCCTACTTATCTAGAGTCCATAGGTGAAGCAGCCCGCCTCCTGAGGAGGGGTTAAAGACTTAAGCTACTGCTAAAGCTGGGCGATAATTTGTATTGTTTGCGTTTAAGCAATTGTGAGCCGTGTAACGGAAGTGCTCAGTCCGACATGCAACCAAAAGCCACCTACTCCTGTCGAAACCAGGTCAGCCCCATAAAGGTTTAGAGTCGTATTATAGCGGATTATTCGTTTATCTTGGATTTGATAACATTAGCAAGAGACGAACATCGTTCAATCTTTTGACTCAAAGAGATATCATCTTGAAGCAAGATATTCACAAAAGCAGATCCGACAATCACCCCATCAACACCTTTAGCTTTCTCTTTTGCTGTCTTTTCATTGACACCAAAGCCAACATACACAGGCGTTTGAGAGTATTTTTTGATGGATGCTACGATTGATTGTAAATCTTCTGATTTACCCGCACCCGTAATGCCTGCATAGGCAACAAGATAGATAAACTTCTGAGCCTCTGAAACCACATTTTTGATACGTTCGTCACTATCTGTGGGTGCCACAAAACTGATATTTGCAAGTCCATGTTTTGTAAAGTCATCATGATACGTTAAAGCTTCTTCATGAGGCAGATCGGGAATAATCATCCCGCTTACATGTAACGCAGATGCTTCTGCTAAAAGCTTCTTGATATCGTATTGATAAAACGGGTTAAAATAACCCATCCATAAGGTATCAACCTCTTTGGCAATTTTTTCTGAAACACTCAAAATATCTTGAAATTTAAAACCACGCTCTAAGGCATGAAAGTTTGCCTCTTCGATCACAGGCCCATCGGCTACGGGGTCTGAAAAAGGGACACCGAGTTCCAATGAATCCACACCATTTTCACCTAAAGCCAAGGCAAGGTCTGCTGTAAAGTTAAGATCAGGATATCCTGTTGTGATGTATGCTACCAAGTGCTTCAAGTGCGCTCCAAGTCAGGGGATTTAAGTAGAGAAAATTTTATTTTTGTGAGTTCATTGTCAAGTTTTAGATCATCTTGCCATGACATATAGAGATCGTTAACTTCTAACATCCAGCTAATCGTCTCGTCGTTGGCAGGACCCTCTAAAAGCCGCATCTGTTCGAGTATATCTTCAACAAAGGTCGATAAGCGTGTCATCGGTTCAAGTTGCAAGAACCCCGATGCCGATTTAACATTATGAAAAATGCGAAAAAGCTCATCAACACTGCGTAGATAGCGATCTTTATGTTCAAGATCAACAATCAGCATTTCCATCACATCAACCATCATGGCATAATGATCTAAAAACTCATCAACAATCTCAAAATCAAAGTTTGCTTCTAAATCGCGTCTTACGCCCATAAAATAGTTCTCCTATTGCGTTGAATTATAGCGGCTTTTTAGTTAAAATTCTTCTATTAAACCATTAGGCTGATTATATGACAAAAAAATTAACTATCACAACAATCCAAAAATCAAAAGATGAGCGAAACCTCACCATGATTACGGCTTATGATGCCCTTTTTGCTAAATTGTTTGATCCCATTGCAGATATTATTTTAGTTGGGGACAGTCTTAACATGAGTTTTGGTGGTAAGCCCGACACCTTAAGTATTACGCTTGATCAGATGATCTATCACACGCAAGCCGTATCACAAGGCGCTCCAAATACTTTTTTAATATGTGATATGCCTTTTGGAACCTATATCACTAAAGAACGTGCTCTTGAATCTGCATTAAAAGTCTATCAGGAGAGTAGCGCTGATGCCATCAAAATAGAAGGTGGAAGTGATAAAGCTGACATTGTTGAATACCTTGTCAGTAACGGTATCGCAGTGTGCGGTCATATAGGTTTACTGCCACAATCGGTTCGAGCCGAGGGAGGCTATAAAGTAAAAGGTAAAGATGAGGGGAGTGCTCATAGTCTGATTAATGATGCTCAAGATATAGAAAAAGCAGGCGCTTTTTGTATTGTTGTTGAAGGGGTCAAAGCAGAAGTTGCAACAAAAATAGCTCAAAGTGTCTCTGTTCCTGTCATAGGAATTGGTGCGGGCAATGGTGTCGATGGTCAAGTTCTGGTCTTTTCAGACATGCTGGGTCTCTTTGAAGCGTTTACTCCTAAATTTGTTAAAAAATATCTTGATGGTGCCGCACTAGTTAAAAATGCCGTTCGTAATTATAAAAAAGAGGTGGAATCAGGTGAATTTCCTGACGAAATACACACTTATTAAGTCGCTACTTGCTATAGTATTTACCTTAACGAATATGAAAAGAAGTAGCTAGATGGAACGTATAGTAGAGATCGAAAAATTCACCAATGATGAAACTGTCGAAGTCTCTCTGCGTCCTGATGCATGGAGTGATTACATTGGACAACCTCAGCTCAAAAAAAACCTTGGCGTCTTTATTGAAGCGAGTAAAATTCGTGGTGATGCTCTCGATCATGTCCTATTTTATGGACCTCCAGGTCTAGGTAAAACTACTTTAGCTCTTATTATTGCCAACGAGATGGGTAGCAATATCAAGATCACAGCCGCTCCCATGATTGAAAAAAGTGGTGATTTAGCGGCAATTCTTACTAATCTTGAAGAAGGTGATATTCTCTTTATTGATGAGATCCACCGTCTCTCTCCAGCAGTTGAGGAGATTTTATACTCTTCTATGGAAGATTTTAGACTCGATATTATCATCGGCAGTGGTCCAGCTGCCCAAACCGTTAAGATTGATCTGCCACGATTTACACTCATCGGAGCCACAACCCGAGCAGGAATGCTCTCAAACCCTCTTCGTGATCGTTTTGGTATGAGTTTTCGTATGCAGTTTTACTCCCCCCAAGAGCTCTCGCTCATTGTCACCAAGGCTTCTGAAAAACTGAGTAAACCTATTGAAGAGAAAGCCTCTTTTGAAATTGCCAGACGTTCACGAGGTACACCGCGTATTGCCCTTCGACTTTTGCGTCGTGTACGAGATTTTTCTGATGTTGCTGATGAGCTATCCATCTTACATGTAAGATGTCAATTTGCTCTCAATGAGCTCGGTATTAATGCTCATGGATTTGATGAGATGGATATCCGTTTGCTGAAACTTTTAATAGCGGCTAAAGGCAAAGCCATGGGCTTAAGTACCCTTGCCGCAGCACTCAGTGAGGATGAGGGAACAGTAGAAGATGTGCTTGAGCCTTATCTGCTTGCCAATGGCTATCTTGAACGTACCGCGCGTGGTCGTATTGCAACGCATAAGACCTATGATATTTTAGGTTTTTCTCATCCTAACCAAGAACAGAGTCTTTTCGAATGAAACCACAACACTTCTTACTTGTCCTTTTTGTCGCTGCCTTGTATGGAATCTATATTCTTTATCAACCTTTTTTACTCAGTATTACGATTGCTATTTTACTTGCGGTGTCAACCGCAAATATCCAGAAACGTTTTGTAGAACTTACGGGATCTAACTTTTATGCTGCGACACTTTCTAGTCTGCTTTTAGCCCTGCTCTTTTTTGCACCCCTAGGCTATTTTTTAACAACTTTGACAATTAGACTCAACAATATCGATCCCGCTAGTCTTGATATCATCTATAAACAGATACTCATCTGGATCTCCTCGATTCCGGCTGACTTTGAATTTATCCAAACCTATCTTAACAATATGGTCAGTGAATCGAGTATCCGTAACTCTGCAACCCAAGTTGTCACAGCAGCCACAACCATAGGAAAGTACAGTGCCAACTTTCTTAAAAATGCTTTTTTGATAATCGTTTTTTACTTTTTTGCACAGTATCATGGGCGTTATATCTTTAACTTTTTTAAAGAGGTTATTCACCTTTCTCACGATGACACAACGCAACTCAGCTATGAGCTCTCATCAGTTATGAGTGTTGTCTTCTACTCGATCATCGTCACGGCTATGTTTGAGGGAGCACTTTTTGGTATCGCTATCTCCTACTTTGGCTACAATGGACTGCTCTTTGGAATCATGTACGGGTTTGCATCGCTTCTACCTGTCATTGGTGGGGCTTTGATGTGGTTGCCTTTCATGATCTATGAACTGGCAATTGGCAATACTATGAATGCCATTTTTATCGCACTCTACTCGATTATTGTGATCTCTATTGTTGCAGATACCTTCATTAAACCGCTGATTATCAAATGGATTAATGAGCGCTTTATCCGAGCTACTGCCAAGATGAATGAACTGCTGATATTCTTTGCCATTATTGCAGGTTTAACCGTTTTTGGATTCTGGGGAATGATTTTAGGTCCTGCGATCACTGCTTTTTTCTTGGCGATCTTAAAACTGGTTGAGCGTCAAAGCAAGAGCTTGGAATCTTAGTCATTAATGAGACACTTTTTTAGAATATACTCTCACAAAGGATTTGAGATGAAAAGAATGTTGCTGTTAGTCCCTATTGTTTTTTTACTTCTGTTTAATGGATGCGGGAAGATAGAAGATGAGACCGCTGGGAGCATAGAATTTGAAAATGAAAACTATGAACCTTCTCAGAACAATACCTGCTTTAGCGATCAAGAAAACAGTGCCGGTTGTTTTGGTACCTCACAGTTTTTTGGAGATGAACGCGTTTACGAAGGCTACTGGAGTCTTTATGGCAAAAGCGACAACTATAAACTCTATTATGACAAGTATCTCTTTGGATATGATCTTCTCAGTGATGGAACTTTAAAACAACGACTTGATACTCAGGGTTACTACTTTAATGTTATCAAAGTTTGGGGTCTCAATAATGACGGATCAAAACTTACCATTCATCCATCCGAGAGCTATACCATTTCTAGTAAATTAACAGGCAGTTGCTATAAAGTCAGTGCCGCCAATGCAGAGACCTATCGGATGTGTCAAGAAGATGCCATTAGCGAAGATACTCTTAGTAATGATGCTGGTTATTATGGAAGTGATCTTAAATTCGGAAACAATACCTATGGTGATTATGAAGTGGTCGGCCAATGGACAGTCAACGGTGTCACTGTAGAGCTTTTTGCCGAAGGTAATACTTCCAATGGCACAAACTGGGGTCTCAGTAGTGATTCAAAACGTATTACTATTGACGGTGTGAACTATTTAGCCTATCGCTATCCCGACAATTCATGCATTGAAACGCTTATCATGCAAGGTGATTTTGCGACAGATAAAGTGATGCTCTGCAAGCTCTAATCTTTCACTTTGGCATCAGCCAAGGTCAAACAAAAAAGCACCTCTTTCCCCTTTACATGTAAAGCATTCACTGCCTGACTCAAGGTGAGCCCCGTCGTTATAATGTCATCGACTAAAATCACATACTCTTCTTTAAAATCTTTACATGTAAAGTCTCTAGGATGCTCCATACGATATTGGAACGTTTTACCTGAATAGGTCTCTGCGTTTTGAGCACGAAGCAGATTGAATCGCGGTTTGATATGCTTACATGTAAGACTTTTATTAAGCAGGGCTGTGTGTGAGTAGCCGTGCCTTACATGATCATCCACAGCGATAGAGACGATCTTCTCTTCAAAACTGAAATGATCTGCGAATTTTTTAAAGGCGATCTCTCCTAAGATCTGATACATGTAAAAACCCAAATCCGTATGTTTACTGAGCAGTAGTGATTCGATATCACGGTAGCTGTAAAATGAGTAGACCGTAATACTGTTTAGGATTTTTCGTGTGGTAAGTTTAGGAGTAAGATGTTCTTTTTGACAGTTTTTACAGATGTGTGAAAGTGAAAAGCTCTCACACATCAAACAGCGCATTAGTCCATTTTAAGAACAGACATAAACGCCTCTTGAGGCAGTTGCACTTTTCCGATAGATTTCATACGTTTTTTACCCGCTTTTTGCTTTTCGAGGAGTTTACGTTTACGGGTGATATCCCCACCGTAACATTTGGCAGTCACATTTTTCCCCATGGATTTGACCGTCTCACGCGCGATAACCTTGTTACCAAGTGAAGCTTGAATCGCTACTTCAAAAAGCTGACGCGGCACAATCTCTTTCATGTTTTTAACTAAGGCGCGTCCTCGTGATTCAGATGAGGTACGTGGAACAATGACACTGAGGGCATCCACAACGTCACCGGCAACTTTAACATCAAGTTTGACCAAGTCGCCTTTTTTAAATTCGGTAGGATCATAATCAAAACTCGCATAACCCTTAGAAATTGATTTCAATGTATCGTAAAAATCGACAACAATTTCATTCATAGGAATCGAATACTCAAGCATCACACGCTCTTCGTTGAGATAGTCCATCTTATCTTGAATACCACGCTTATTAACGAGTAAATTCATAATATTACCCAGATACTCACTTGGAGTAATCACTGTCGCACGGACATAAGGCTCTTCAATATATTCTATTTTTTGGATTTCTGGCAGTTCTGATGGATTTTGTACCGTTACCCTACTTCCATCAGTCAAATAGACATGATATACAACCGAAGGTGCGGTTGCGATAAGATCAAGATTAAACTCACGTTCGAGTCGCTCCTTGATAACCTCCATATGCAACATTCCTAAAAATCCAACACGAAAACCAAAGCCCAATGCCACCGAAGTCTCTGGTTCATAACTCAAAGAGGAGTCATTAAGTTTTAACTTATCCAGTGCATCACGAAGCTCTTCAAACTTATCGGTATCTATAGGATAAAGTCCTGCAAAAACAAAAGGTTTTGCCGGCTCATAATCACCTACAGATTCAGCGGCAGGGTTTTTAGCATCTGTGATCGTATCACCCACATTAACAACCGCAACTTCTTTTAGACCAAGAACAACAATCCCAATCTCACCCGATTGAATCGCTTGCGTCTTTTGACGTTTAAGTGGATGTGGATACATTAGATCAAGCACTTGGTGCGTCTCTTTGTTACTCATAAGCATGACATTTTGAGCTTTGCTTATCTTGCCATCAAAGACGCGGACTAGCGCTAAAGCACCAAGATAAGGGTCAAACCATGAATCATAAATGATGGCTTTCGTCGTCGCACTAGGATCACCAACCGGTTCAGGAACACGCTCAACAATCGCATCAAGCAGTTCACGAATCCCGATACCCGATTTCGCTGAGACTAAAAGCGCATCCGTAGCATCAATGCCGATGGAGTGTTCAATCTCTTCAGCCACACG
>JAYEGP010000314.1:0-7552 GCA_034659135.1 Campylobacterota bacterium | reverse complement strand
GATACCGTACGAGAGAGTGATGGCTTAGCCTTGAGCAGTCGTAATGTCTATCTTAATAGTGATGAACGTCTTGAAGCCTTAAAGCTTTCTCGTGCACTTAAACGTGCGGGGAAGATGGTGATGCAAGAGGAGTACTGTGTCAAGGTGATTACCAAAGAGATGGAAGCGATTTTAAAATTTTTAAATATAAGCTATATTACCTTTGTCAATCGACAGTTTGAAAGTATTACAGAGGTCGAAGCTCAAAACACTATTGTACTGATATCAGCTACGGTAGGGACAACCCACTTGATAGATAATATCTGGATCTAGTACCTCACCACCCATAAATTGAGGTACTCTGTGATTTAAAAAATGCTTAGTTGTTGCATTTAAAAGCCGCAGGAGCACTTATTGTGCTTCAAGGATTTTAGATGTGACAAATGAGTATTTTTTAAACCACCCGAAGGGAAAGCGTATAAAGCATAGATTGACTGCGTTAGATCTTCTTGAAGCACAATAAGTGCTCCTACGAAAATCTGCCTTGCACTCTATGCTTTATACGCTTTCAGAGAACCTCAATTTATGGGTGGTGAGGTACTAGACAAAATAGATATCGACTCCAATTTTCTCCGCTAGACTTTTTCCATCAAAAGTAAGTGCGAGATCACGCTCTTGCGTTACATATACTAATTTTGCTTGAATCATCTCATCTAAAAGCGTTTTATACTCAGAATTTGGACGACGAATGAGTTCATTGAGTGTCGCAGCATTTATCGTACCTGCTTTTGCAATAGAGTAAAATATTTTCAGCGCATATTGACGTGAAAAAACACTTTCATACCGCTCTAATATCGACTCAATTTTTATAGCACGCAAAATGTCACTCTCATTAAGGTCGTATTGTGCTAGATTGAATTCACCAGAGAGTTCATTAACAATTAATCTATCGATATCATTATTTGATACACGTTCAATCTTATCGCTTGAAGATGTTGAAGAAGCAACCCGATCAAGTCGTGCACGAAGGTCTTGTTGATAGCCCATAATTTCTTCCTTTGTTCTTTAACACTAAAAAAGCAAATTCTATACCACTAAAAGTCATAACGAATTTGAAGTCGTACTAAACGCATGTCTCCAGATTCTTTATTAAGTAATTCTCTGTTTCCATAAGCATATTCCACTCCTATTCGTCCATTTTTTATAGGAGAGTAGATTAGATTGATCTGCCAAGCCTCTGAAGTATCGGTAGTATCTTCTGCATTTTCATTCCCCTCTTCTATAGAAGTCCGTGTATAAACAATATTTGAATGAAGTATTGATGTCCACCACCGTTGATACCCTACCAAGGTTCCCAGCATTGTATTTAGTTTAATTTTTCCCGCACTATCCAATCTCCCATCACTATAGGCATTGATCGTAAAATAACGTCCGATTGCATTTCCATATTGCAAGCCAAAATAGAGATTATCTAAAGCATAAAGATTGATCTTTGCAGAAGCGTTAAGTCCAAAACCCCATAATGCATCTCTATTTTCAAGTTGTGTACCATCACTCAGCCTTGCCCGATCTTGAACAATATAACGTGCTATACCCGCACAAGCCATCCGTCCCCAAGAGGGGTAATATCGTACACGTGCTAAAAGATCAGGAACCTGATCATCTTGCGGAGTTATCTGAGAACCAGAAGGATCACTGAGATAACTTTCAGGCTGCTCAAGTGAAAAATCATAGGTAAATACTGAACTATACTCATAGCTATACGCAAGTAAAGGTTGTCGTGCGAAGGTATGGTTTAGAGGATATACTAGAGTGATTGGAGTAATATACGTCGTAAAAAGTGAATTGGCTTGACCTGCTTTAAAATCGCCTAATGCCACATAAAAATATCGTAATGCGACACCATGAGCATTTTTATTGATCTCATTGCCACTTTCACCATAAAAATTCACCTCAGCTACCGTTCGAACCATTCCAATACCTGAAGGTGTTTTACTTTTGATCCATAATCGACTATCGCGAATATTTGCACCAAGTTGTCCATCTTCTCCCTCTTTTTTCAAGGGAATTCCTCCAGGAGTAAGGCTGCCTTCAGGCCAAGCAGTCGTAATATCAAGCTGTACACGTCCTCCTACTTGAACTTGAGTAGCTTTAATCATACTATTTTGCTTAGATTCAAGTGAAGATACTCGTTTTTTTAAGATCTCTATATCATCATGATTACTTGCGATACCCTTACATGTAAGAAAAAATATAATTAAGAAAAATGGCTTCATTTATAATGACTTAATACAGAATTATCAACATTAAAACCATCATGGCAACTTTTACATAGATCTAATGTCTCTTGTATTACGGGTTCTACTTCTTCAAACTGATAATTATTGGCAAGAACTTTGATTTTCTTTCCTTGATCACCTAGAGTATCGGTATAAGCTAAAAATACTTTTTGATCATCATCTGATCTGTTTTGAATAATTTTTTTTATCTTATCGGACATAAGTTCCAGTTTTTCAGACAATCTAATGAGATAACGACGACGTTCATCATCACGTTCGAGTTCACTTCTATTTTGTTTATACATGACATTATCGAGTTCATGCATAAGACGTTGCATCTTTTCACTACGAGTTTTATGCTCTTTGGATAAAGTGTTCTGATTTAGCGTCTCTTGAGCACTACAGGTTAATATCATAGATAAAAAAAATAAAAAGAGAATTGGTTTCATCATCACTCCTAAGTAACAAGTCTATTCTAATATGATAACGAATAGAACATAAATAATTTATAGAAGAGATGCAATAGTCTAAAAGACTATTACATGTAAAAATTTATGCGAAGATAGAGAGAAGGACACCTGCCGCAACAGCAGAACCGATAACACCGGCAACATTTGGTCCCATAGCATGCATTAAAAGCATATTATGGGGATCATTATCCATACCAACTTTGTTAGAAACCCGTGCAGCCATTGGTACCGCAGAAACCCCTGCAGAACCAATCAATGGATTGATTTTAACTTTAATAAATTTATTCATAATCTTAGCCATAAGAACACCGGCAGCTGTACCGACAGCAAAAGCGATAAGACCAAGTAAGATAATAGCAATCGTCTCAGGTACCAAGAACTGATCTGAGGCCAATTTAGACCCGACACCAAGACCTAGAAAAATTGTGACAATATTAATCAACGCATTTTGAAGCGTATCATTAAGACGTTCAACGACACCAGACTCTTTTAAGAAATTACCAAACATAAAGGCACCAACCAGTGGTGTTGCATCTGGAAGAACTAAAATAGCCAATACAAGTACAACAATTGGAAAGACCAATTTCTCCATACGTGATACGGGACGAAGGGTACTCATCTTGATTTTACGCTCTTCTTTTGTTGTCAAAGCATTCATAATCGGAGGTTGAATGATTGGAACAAGTGCCATATAGGTATAGGCTGCAACGGCAATAGCACCAAGCAAGTGTGGTGCTAAGGCGGTTGCAATAAAGATTGAAGTTGGCCCGTCAGCACCCCCGATAATACTAATCGCAGCCGCTTCTTGAAGGGTAAAATTTACAATTCCAGTATACTCAGAAAGAACCACCGCACCTACAAGTGTTCCAAAGATACCAAACTGTGCCGCACCACCAAGCAGGGCTGTTTTAGGATTTGCTAAAAGCGGTCCAAAATCAGTCATCGCTCCGACACCCATAAAGATGAGAATAGGAAAGAGTCCATTGGAGATACCCATGGCATAGATAATTCCTAAGAACCCATCAGCTCCTCCAATCCCTGCAACAGGAATATTGGCTAATAGACCACCAAAGCCTATGGGTAGAAGAAGCAAGGGTTCAAAGCCTTTGGCAATCGCCAGATAAAACAGTCCAAAGGTCACTAAAATCATGATAACACGACCCCATGTCTTATTGAAGTCTGTTATCTCTTCTCCGTGGATCCCTTTTTCATTGGGATCGGGGTTTACAATAGCATAGATACCGGTACGTTCAATGAAAGAACCGATCATTTCACCCATGGTTTTAGATTCATAAGCTTCTTCTACGACAGGTGCCTCTGCTACATGAGGGGCAGCTGCAAAAAGTGCTGATCCACTAAGCAGTGAAAAAACAAAAAGTATTTTAAGTAAAAGATGTTTCATTTTTTACCCTAATATCGCTAAAGTTTGGCCTTCAACTACCTTATCATTTGCATTGACATTAATGCTCTGAACCACACCATCATGTGGCGCAATAATATCAATCTCCATTTTCATAGACTCTAAGATCATGATCTTATCACCCTCTTTAATGGAATCACCTGGATTGGCAATAATTTTCCATACATTCCCTGGCAGTGCTGCAGTAATAGGTTCTCCCTCATTGCTTGTCTCGATCACACCTGCACTTGTTTGAGCGCTTTCACCATTGACTGCTGTTACTTGAATATCTGCATCACCTTCAGCAACCTGAACACTAAATTTTTCACCATTTACTACTACCGTATAACTTCCTGAACCCATAGAACTACTCTCCTGTGTGACAATATCTGAATTTTTTCGTACATTTACTTCGGCTTCACCTTTTAAGAAAGTGATCCCTTTCTCTTGACATGCGGCTGCGATAAAGACATTTTCATCAGTAACTTCAATGTCCTCATCATACAATTTAGTCGTCCAGTATGCTAATGATTTTGTCTCATCGGCATCAGCGAGATCAATCGCATTTTCTGTCGTTGGCTCTAAGCCTAACTTTTCAGAAGCAATTTTTACAATTTCAGGATCTGGAGCCGTTGGAGTTTTACCAAAATAACCAAGCACCATTTTTCCATAACCTGGAGCGATAGCTTTCCACGGTCCTTGCATCACATTATTGAGTGCTTGCTGGAAATAAAATTGAGACACTGGCGTAACTGAAGTACCGTAACCTCCCTTTTCAACCACTTCACGCATCGCATCAATAACATCAGGAAAACGTTCTAAAATATCATTATCACGCATCATCTGAGTATTAGCTGTCAAAGCACCACCTGGCATTGGCGAAAATGGAATCAATGG
The DNA here is from genome assembly GCA_034659135.1 of Campylobacterota bacterium. Classification (GTDB taxonomy): domain Bacteria; phylum Campylobacterota; class Campylobacteria; order Campylobacterales; family Sulfurimonadaceae; genus S010-53. The sequence goes on along the minus strand of JAYEGP010000314.1, from coordinate 2,528 downwards.
TGAAACCATCGTAGCTTCTGGTGGCATAAAGTAATCTTCCAGTGAAGCTTGAACCTCTTTTTCATACCTTAAGATTTTATCAATCTCTAATCCACCAAGATCAAAGTCCATTCCCTTAGTCGCATGTAGCATGGTTAAGATATCAGGCTGACTTGTCCCACCAGAAACGGGCGCTGCAGCCATATCAATTCCATCGATACCCGCATCTAGTGCTGCCATATAAGCCGCAACAGAAACACCAGCTGTTTCATGAGTGTGAAGACGTAGGTGCGTTCCCTCAGGAACTAAGCCACGCGCCATTTTAATCGTTTCAAAAACTTTTTTAGGACTAGAAGTTCCTGATGCATCCTTAAAACAGATAGAGTCATAAGGGATACCTGAATCTAAAATATCACGCAATGTTTTTTCATAGAAGCTTACATCATGAGCACCATGACATCCTGGAGGAAGATCCATCATTGTGACAACAACTTCGTGTTTGAGACCATGATGCACAATACGCTCACCTGAATACTTCAAGTTTTCAACATCATTAAGTGCATCAAAGTTACGAATTGTAGTCGTACCATGCTTTTTAAACATTTTTGCATGCAGGTCGACGAGCTCACGAGAACCCGTATCTAACATAACCGTGTTAACACCACGAGCTAGTGTCTGAAGATTCGCATCAGGACCAACGATTTCTCTAAAGCGGTCCATCATCGTAAATGCATCTTCATTAAGATAAAAATAGAGTGATTGAAAACGTGCTCCACCACCAAATTCAAAGTGAGTAATACCGGCTTCTTTTGCAGCTTCTACTGCAGGGAAGAAGTCGTCCATAAGTACACGTCCACCAAAGACTGACTGAAAGCCATCTCTAAAGGTTGTGTCCATAATATCAATAAATTTCTTTGCCATGAACTACCTTCTTATTTCGTATTTTTGTGATGCATTATTGCTGCAGAGATTGCGGCAATCTTATTATTGTTTTTTGTTGCTTTATTTGGAGTTGCAGGTACAGGTTTTGGTTCAGGAAAATATTTTGCAATAATCTTTGCCTGGGCTAGCATTGCGCCTATAAGAATGATAAGAAAAGTCAGAACCGTTCCCATTCCCAAAACCATGAATTTAAAACCCTCAACTACGAGGTTTACGTCTTCCATATATTTGCCTTTACATAAGTAATGAGATATCATATAACAAAGATGTTTAAAAGATTTTTACTTTATTGCTTGCAACTGAAATAAAGATCATCTTGTTACATTTTAGTCTCCCTTTGGGTTTATTTTGATAAAATCCATATTTAATATATAAAAATTCCCTAACGAATGGAAGCTTCATGGATCTTAGCAAAATAAGCTATGGCGAAAACCCAGATAATGTAAAAGCCGTTATCGAAATTCCTTACGGATCTAACATAAAATACGAGATTGAAAAAGAGAGTGGCGCTGTTGTTGTTGACCGTGTTATGCACTCAGCAATGTACTATCCAGCAAACTACGGTTTTGTCAATGACACCCTCTCGCAAGATGGTGATCCAGCAGACGTTTTGGTACTTACACAATACCCTATACAAGCGGGTTCAGTTATTAATTGTCGTCTTATTGGTGTCTTAATTATGGAAGATGAGAGCGGTATTGATGAAAAACTTCTTGCCGTGCCACTTTCTAAAATTGATCCTAGCTATGATGAAGTGAAAGATATTAACGACTTACCAAAACACACATTAGCTAAAATCAAAAACTTTTTTGAGACGTATAAGATGCTTGAGCCAAATAAATGGGTTAGGGTTAAAGGTTTTGAAGACAAAGCGTCTGCTACAAAAATCTTACAAGACGCCATTGAAAACGTTTAAAAAAATTTAGGAGATTATAATTATGGTAGCAGGAATGTATGAACAAGATATTATGGCCTATGTTATTTTAGGCCTCATCCTTAATTTTCTTTTTTCGATGCTCTTTGGTCTCTACCTTAGTAAAAATATCGGTATGCAAGAGATGATGATAAGTAAGGGAGAAAAAGATCAAGCGTGGTGGATGCCACTGACCTTAATAGTACCATTTGCAAAGATGCTCATCACACTTTACCGTGTTGCTATTTTACAGATCTATTTTCTTAATCAAGGTCGCTCTCATAAAGAGTTTTGGATCTATTTGACAAGTGATCAAGAAAGTAATGAAACACGTTAAGTAGTGCTTATAGCGCTATTTGTTGCATATGATTACGATGTAACATGCGGTCACAATGGTGGCTATATGAAGATAAATTAACTTAAATATGTGGTATTATACTCTTTGCATGTAAAGGGCACCTCTAAAAACCCTAGTAACCCTCAGAGGGAAAAAGAAGTATGAGATTTGTCTTTTCTTTCTTTGAGGCATAGCCGTAGCTATGGCGATAAGAAAAAAAGGCGAAGATCGTGCTTCTTTTTCCCTCCCCTAGGGCGATGATGAGAAACACATACTCTGCGTTAGTCATTGACGCCATAGCTACGGCTATGACTTACAATGACTGCCTTGATTATGAATTTCTCATCATCGCTGAGG
>JAYEGP010000313.1:0-7595 GCA_034659135.1 Campylobacterota bacterium | reverse complement strand
AAGCTAATATTTTCTAAGCTCAATTTTCTAACTTTTCAAAAAACTGATTTTAGCTATTGCTTGCAATCTTACAGTTTTTTGGCTTATTTGTTCTAAATTATCATTTTTTCTTGCATAAGAAATTACTAGATTAAAAACATCTTTGCCAGCCCTAAAAAGCTCAAAAACCCAAAAACATCTGTAGCCGTGGTTAAAAGCACCGTTGAACCAATAGCTGGGTCGATATTGAGACGTTTAAGGGCTAAAGGGATTCCCGCTCCAAAACTTCCTGCAATAAGAAGATTAATAATCATTGCCGCTCCGATAACCACGCCTAAAATAGCATTTGAGAACCAGAAATAAGCGATAATCCCCATGAGTCCAGCAAATAAAAACCCATTTAATAGAGAGACGAAAATCTCTCTATTAACGGCATTACGCGCATTCTCACTGTCAACTTCTCCCAAAGCCAAGCGACGTACCATAACCGTTAAGGACTGGGTTCCCGCGTTGCCCCCCATGGAAGCGACAATCGGCATTAAGATCGCTAGAGGAATAAAAGCAGCTAAGGTCTCATCAAACATGGCAATGACCAGTGAGGCTAAGATGGCCGTGATCAGATTTAAAAAGAGCCAAGAAGAGCGTTTTTTAAAGACCCCAATAAGATCATCTTCTTGTTCCGCGTCATCATCAACCCCGGCAAGGTTATAGATCTGCTCTGTTGCACGCTCTTCGATCACATCATAAATATCATCAGAAGTGATTCGTCCTACAAGCTTACCCTGCCAATCTACAACGGGTAAAACTGAAAGGTCATACTGCTCAAACATCGTGGCAACCACTTCAATATCTTCCGTTGCTTCGACTGAGCGAAACTCTTTGGAGTCCAATATCTCACGGTAAGTTTTAGCAAAATCAAAAACAATAAGATCTTCCAGACCTAAGGTTGTAATCAAGCGTTGATGATCATTGACAATAAAGACTTGATAGATATTTTCAAGTTCTCCCTCAGCTTTTAAACGACGAAACCTGTCAATGGAACTCTGGATTGTCTCATCCATCACCGCATCAAAAAGCTCTGTCTGCATCCAAGCACCAGCTTGATCATCTTCATAACGGCGCAGTTTATCGATATCTTCTTGATCCTCTTCATCAAGTTTTTCAAAGACCTCAACGGATTTTGCCTCATCCACATCTTCGATATCTTGCACCAAGTCTGTCGCATCATCAGACTCAAGATCGTCAATGGCTTCCGCAAGGTCATGAGAAGAGAGATACTCAATTGCCGCATCTTTAGCTCCCTCAGGTAGCTCTAAAAGGACATCTCCCAAAATATCATTTGGAATAAGGTCGAGTGTTTTATAAAAGGCTTCAGGATCTTTTTTACGAAGCTTTTTAACAAGATAAGCGATCTCACTGGCATGAAGATCATTGGATTCACGATCTTCTAGGTAGAGCTCAAACGCGTGCTGCATCTCTTGGTAGTGCTTCATTGTAAAAACTCCTCATCATCTCTCTCATTTCGCTCGAGATAGTAGACATACTGATAATCATCCAGACGTTGCGCTCTCGTTCCTGCTTCTAAATGGTGTGCTACCATCTCATCAAGACTCTTTTTGACTTGTAAAAAAGATTTACGCGCCTTACCACCAAGTTTTTTTGTTGTGACGCGAACCACCCGCGCCGGATTAATAGCGCGGCCATTTTTATACAGACCAAAGTGCAGATGTGGCCCTGTTGACATCCCTGTAGAGCCAACATAACCGATCACCTGCCCCTGTTTCACATACTTTCCTCTTTTAATCCCGCGTTTAAATGATTTCTGATGTGCATACAGGGTCATATAGCCGTCACTATGACGTATTTTTGTTACATTTCCATAACCGCGACTGTATCCCGCAGAGATCACCTTGCCACTCCCTGCCGCCATAATCGGTGTCCCACGACGCGCCGCATAATCAATACCCAAATGCGCACGATAGCGTTTTAATATGGGGTGAAAACGACGTTTTGTAAACTTGGAACTGATACGTGCATTTTTCACAGGACGAGAAAGCAAAAAGCCTTCAACCTGAGCTCCCTTTTCATCATAATAACGTTCATCACTGTTGAGATAGATAGAGTGTTTCTTGCCTCGCATCTCAATCATCGCCACCTGCAATACCGGCATCGAAAAAGGCTGTCCAAAACGGTACTTCTGATCATAAACCATGACCAGTTTGTCCCCTTTACGCAGATCACGGCGAAAGTTGAGAGAGTTTTTAAAACCATTAACAAAGATCTGAGCTAAGGCTTTTGAGCCCGTCGCTTTTTGAATATCGTAATAAGGAGAATTCTCTATCTCTAGCATAAATGCTTCACGTTTGCTGATGCTCATAATGGGAGTGGGTGTTACATCACAAGCAAGACCCTTACCTTCCTGGTTCCCTACAGCGCATGTAAGATGTAACTGCAACTCATCATTAACGGGTATCAAGGCCTGCTCAAGCGTGCCGTTACTATCACGCAATATCTGATAGTTAAATCCAGCGCGTATCTCTTCGGTGAGTTTTTGATCTTCACCATCAAGATCATAATAGGTCGACTGAGGAAGACTTTGATGTTCTAAAAAGGTTAAAAAAGTTTCACCCTTAGGCCAGCGTTCATACTCGACCTTGGAACTAAATAGGGTTAGGGGTAATAAAAAAAGTAAAAAATATTTCATATCATATCTCTGAAGGGCATTTTATTTTGAAAGGGTAGCTAATTTTTACTTACCAAAGCATTTCTTGAGTATAATCGCTCTATATTTTACATGTAAGGTTCTCTGTGCGTCTGCTACTTCTACTCTTTTTACCCTATTTTCTCTATGCAAGTGCTATTGAAACGCCACTGCTTCGTATCGATAATGACAAAGCTACTATTCAAGTTCCCACAATCGACATTGGCGTCAGTGGATTTATTGTACGTCATTTTAATGAAGAGCACAGTGCTATTATTGCCAATGCGGTTGTGAGTGATGTCAATACGCAACGCCAAGAAGCCACACTAACGCTTAGTGACTATGATGGTCTGGTTCAAAACTCCCTTCCTAATGGAACATGGACTCCAAAAGAGGGTGATATAGCAGTTTTGGCTTTTAGCTATGAACGTGCCATGCTTATTGCTCCGAGTGATGATATCTACCACAATATCACCTCACGCATCAAAACCATAAACTGGGTACACCCCGATGGGTTTGCGGCCTTTTTATCGTATCGGGGTCATCCGACACCTTTGGCTGAAGACATTCAAAATTACTGTGGTATTGCCTCCGTGGGTCTCGTCTATTTTTACAGTGATCAAGCACTGTTCACACTCGATTGTAAGAGCTTAACCCTTTTACAGATCACTCCCGCAGCTATGGAAGTTGAGAATCAAAAACTGCCTTTTTACAGTATGGTGGAGAATATCGAAGAAAACTGGTTTGGTGAGGGAAGTGACCCCCTAGAGAGCTATGATCCGCACTACATGGAACTCTTGGTATTAAACAATCCAAAAAATAAAAAACTATATGAGTACATCAAATCAAATGATAGTAACTCTAGCGTATTATTAGATGAATTTGAGATTGAGGACTAACATGATTGATACAAAACATTTGAAACATCTCACCAAGATTGTCGGTGAGGATAATATTTACAGCGATAAAGCCCATCTTATCGCCTACTCTTATGATGCAACACGCGAACGTTTTGAAGCGGATGCGGTACTTTTTCCTCGTCATGAAGAGGATATTAGTGAGATACTAAAATACTGTAATGAACATCGCATTGTTATCGTACCTCGTGGTGCAGGTAGCGGCTTTACGGGTGGGGCACTGCCAAGTTCTGGCGGTATTGTATTAGCTCTGGAAAAACATATGAACAAGATCTTAGAGATCGATATGCAAAACATGGTCGCCGTCGTGCAACCTGGTGTGATTAATATGGACCTGCAAAAAGCTGTTGAAGAGGTCGGTCTTTTCTATCCGCCTGACCCTGCGAGTCAAGACTACTCAACGATTGGCGGCAATGTGAATGAAAATGCCGGTGGTATGCGCGCGGCAAAATACGGTATCACCAAAGATTATGTCATGGCGATTCGCGCAGTACGTCCCAATGGAGATCTTATCAAAGCCGGAAAACGTACGATTAAAGATGTGGCTGGTTATAACATTGCAGGTATCTTAATTGCATCAGAAGGAACGCTCGCTGTCACCACTGAGGTCACACTAAAGCTTATCGCTAAGCCTAAGATGACCAAGACCGCTATGGGTGTTTTTGACACTGTCAATCAAGCGATGGAAGCCGTTTACAAGACTATGGCAAGTGGTATTACCCCTGTGGCTATGGAGTTTTTGGACAATCTTACCATTCGTGCGGTAGAGCAGACGTTTCATAAAGGTCTTCCTATCGAAGCAGGTGCCATACTCGTGACCGATGTTGATGGAAATCTTGAAGAAGATCTCAATTTTCAACTTTCTCAGATCGAAAAGGTCTTTAGAGAAAACGGCTGTATCGATTTTAAAATCGCTAAAGACGACAAAGAGGCTGCTGATATCTGGTTCTCACGCCGTAACGCGTCGCAAGCCATCTCCATGTATGGCAGTAAAAAACTCAATGAAGATGTCACGGTACCACGCGCAGTACTTCCTGAACTTTTAGAAAAATTTTATGCGATTGCTGAAAAATACCAGATCAATATTCCTTGCTTTGGTCATACGGGCGATGGGAATGTTCATACCAATGTCATGGTTGATGGAAGTGATCCTGAACAGGTCAAGATCGCGTATCAAGCGATTGAAGAGGTTTTTCAAGCGACGGTTGATCTGGGTGGTACACTCAGTGGTGAACACGGCATCGGTCTGGCGAAAGCACCGTATATGGGCATGGCATTTACCGATGAGGAGATGACCCTCTTTCAAGATATTAAAAATGCCTTTGATCCTAACAACATCTTAAATCCTAACAAAATGGGACTTCACTAGCCATGACACCCAAAGAGCTCTACCGTCACGCAAGGTATTACATTGCTCTGATGGTGGATAAAGAGCTCACCCTTTATGCCGCGAGTTTAAGCTATTACACTATTTTTACCATTGTTCCGCTTCTACTCATTACACTCACAATTTTCACCTCACTTCCTAGTTTTCAAGAGCATTATGAGACGATAAAGAGCTTTATCTTTGAAAACCTCGTACCGGTGCATTCAGAAGCCGTTACGAGTCATATTGATGGCTTCTTACAAAACTCGGGAAAACTAGGAGCCATTGGGCTCATTATGGTCATTGTCGCCGCCTTGCTCTTTTTTCAAAACTTTGAGTATATTGTCAGTAAGATATTTAAAACGCGACAACGTACCATCTGGGAGTCAATCACCACCTACTGGACGCTACTAACCCTCACACCAATGGCCTTGGTCGCCTCATTTTACATCTCAGGTAAAGTCCATACGCTTCTAAACTCCAATGAGATCATTAGCGGCTGGATCAACATCATGTCTCTGCTCCCTTATCTCATTATCTGGGCACTCTTTTTTCTGATCTTTAAAATCGCTTCGGTAGAAAAAACAAGCACAAAAGCAGCCGCACTGAGTTCCTTTATCATCGCTTTGGTCTGGAATATTGCTAAAAGTGGATTTATCTCTTATGTGGTGATGAACAAGAGTTACGCCACGATTTACGGCTCATTCTCCACCCTGCTCTTTTTCTTGCTCTGGATCTATGTCTCTTGGATCATTTTTATCTATGGTCTTAAATTATGTTACTTGATAGACTGCAACTACTGCAATAGTGAGAGCGATGAGAAAGCTAAAGAGCAGTGCACGCTTGAAGAAGATCGCCAAAACTGAAACGCTTACATGTAAGAGTAACACACTCAATAAAACAGAACTGTCTTTACCCTCTAGCGTTTGAAATGCATTCAACATCACTCCATCAAACAGACCACCAAAACCCATTACATGTAAGAGTAGCGATGCAACATAAAAAGGCAAAAAGAGTAGACTCCAAAGTATCGAGAGCGGATGATACAGAGAGAACGTCTCAAAAAGATAGAGTGAAATCGGCAACATCATGAGATAGACCCAAACAGCAATCCCCAAGGCTATCTGCCATTTTTTTAAGTCTGAAAAATATTTTAAAAAAAGAAAAATATAAAAGACCCCACTCACCGAAAGCCAAAAACCCATAGAGAAGATCAGCGTCGGCCAGAGTGCACTTAATAGCAGTACCGTAAGGGCTAAAGTCTGCATCGAAATGACTTTCATACCTCGATCATAAAGAAAATAAGCAATGAGCATCATCGCAAAGGCGCGAAGCAGGGAAGGAATAAATCCAAGAAAAATCAGATACCCCAACATCACGACAGCACTGAGCATAAAGAGATCACGATGCCGATGCCTGTAAGGAAAATAACGCTCTTGAAAAAATCGATACGGAGCCGTAAAAAGTGCTAAAAGGATCAAGGACAACACGCCGAGATGAAATCCACTGATCGCTAAAAGGTGCGAGGTTCCCGAAGCAGAGAGTTTTTCACGAAGCTCTGGGCGCATCGGTGCCGCGGTAAAAAGTGCACCGTAGAGTTCTTGCATTAACACATTGTGATGTTGCGAAGCGATAGCACGACGTGCCTTCTCATACAGAGCCAAATCAGGCTTTACATGTAAGAGCACACTATGAATATAGAAGCCTTTAAGATAGTCCAAAAATGTCAAGCGTTTTGTCCAGACTCTGAGTCCAACCGTACGTCCACGAAGATTTTTTAGATCTTTTGAAGCGATGGTATAGACACCCTTTCCTTGAAAACGGAGCTTGAGAACACTGTAGGTCTTTTCATTTTTTGTCTTGATGTAGTGGTTTATTACCTGAGCTTCAACCTCTGCATCATCAAAAGTTTTTAATTCGCGGTACTGGGTATATTCAAAAAGAAGTGAGGTCGAAGCTATTATAAAAATAGCAAGTAAAAAAAGTCCAAGAGAACGTGTATCAAAAAGCGCGACACGCTCTAAACGCATTAGATAATCGGCATCGAGACATTTGGAGCCTCTTCGACTCCCATGTTGGCAGATTTCGTGTCAATATTCTCATAGGAGATCTCAACACCGCCATAACTCGGAGTATCCACAAAACGTGTCAGTTTCTTTTGGAAGACCAGCTTCACATGACCCGTAGGCCCATTACGCTGTTTTCCAATGATAATCTCTGCATCCTCTTCCTCTTTTTCCACATAAGAGCTAACAAAGTCCTTACCCTCGGCAATGGCCGCTTTTTCGCGCTCTTTCTCTTCTTTGTAAAGATAGACATCATCACGGTAGACAAAAAGAATAATATCTGCATCTTGCTCAATCGAGCCCGACTCACGGATATCACTGAGCATTGGACGTTTATCATGACGCGATTCGAGACCACGATTAAGCTGAGAGAGTGCGACAATCGGCATCTCGAGTTCACGTGCTAGCATCTTTAAACCACGAGAGATCTCACTCACCTCAAGGTGACGATCTTTACCGCCCGTGCCACTCATGATCTGTAAGTAATCGATCACACACATCTCGATTTCAGGATGCTTTGACTTGAGCTTTCGCAGACGTGAGCGGAGCTGATTAATATTTACCGA
>JAYEGP010000312.1:4007-7642 GCA_034659135.1 Campylobacterota bacterium | reverse complement strand
TTTTAATGCAACTCTCAATCTTTTTAGTGCTCTATAAAACATCAATGCATCACAATCTTTATATCAATCTTCAACTTGAAAAACTAAACTCTATTGTCTTTACTGGTGGTATCACTAAGGTACTCACAGAAGAAGAGGTTGAGATGATTGTTAAATTCTTTTACAAAAAACTTTTACATTTTCACCAGATACCATCGCTTATCATCGATAAAGAGTACAAAATCTGGACACTAGCTATAGAGGGGAACTAACATGTCAGTTAATAGCATTAGACACTTACTTGAAAACGCACAAAACTCTTCAGCAGATAAAACAGCGCTTATTTTTAATCAAGAACACTTAACATATAGTGAACTTTTTGAAAAAGTAAATAAAGTCGCACACTTTTTTAGTACCCTCAATCTTCCAAAAGGAAGTCGTATTGGAATCTACTCTCATAAATGTAGTGAACAAGTTGTTGCTATTTTAGCTCTGCTTTCTAGTGATTTTGTCCTTGTTCCCATCACCCGTCTGTTAAAACCTGAACAGGTACAACATATTGTTGATGATTGCCAGATCTCATGTATCATTACTGATACCCACAAAATCGACGCGCTCAAGGCACTTGACTTTGAAGGTAAGATCATCACTTATCATGCCAACGAACAGAGTGATGTCTCCTTTGATGAAATGTATAAATGTTATGATGGAAGCCTTACATGTAACATTAACTCTCATGATAATGCCGTTATCACCTACTCTTTTGGCTCAAGTGGCAATCCAAAAGGTATTGTTATTACCCATCGTAGCCTTATTGAAGGGGCACGTATTGTCTCAAACTATATTGATTTAAAAGCAGATGATATCGTTTCAGGAGTACTTAGTTTTAATCTAGATTATGGACTCAATCAAATTTTTGTGACACTCTTTGCCCAAGCAACCTTAGCTATCCATCACTTTGTTTTACCTAATGATTTCTTCAATCATATTATTAACGATAAGGTGACGGTTTTAGCTTTAATGCCCATTCACATCACACAGATGTTTGATGATGATATTCACAAAATCCCTCATGCCAATCATCTTAACAATGTTCGCTGTATCACCTCTTCGGGTGGTAATATCACAAATTTGATGATTAAAAACATCAACACCCATTTTAAAGCTGCGGCTTTTTACTCTATGCATGGACTCAGTGAAGCCTTTCGTTCTGCTTTTCTTGATCCAAAACAGATCAATATTCGGCCAAATTCTATCGGTAAGGCCGTTCCTGATGTGGAGCTTTTTATCATCAATGAAGAGGGAGAAGCGTGTGAAGCTCGTGAAATTGGTGAACTCATTCATCGTGGAGCTTGTATCTATAAAGGTTATTGGAACGCTCCCAAAGAGACTGCAGAGCGTTTTAAAAGTATTAAGGTTTTAGAAAAAGTTATTGATCTTGAACACGGTCTTACTGATGAGATTATCGTAGCGAGTGGTGACTATGTCTACAAAGATGAAGAGGACTATCTCTACTTTGTCTCACGAAAAGATGATATGATTAAGACCCAAGGTTTTCGTGTCAGCCCTTATGAGATCGAGAGTGTTGTCTACAATAACATTCCTGCCATCTCATCATGCTCAGTCTTTTCTGTAGACAATAGTGAGATTGAAGAGGAGATTGTCTTAGTCTATAATGCTGATCATGAGCTTGCGCGTAATGAGATTATCTTTGAGCTTAAAAAGCATCTGCCTAACTATATGATTCCCGCGCAGATTTTTTACAACAGAGAGATGCCTCTCAAATCACTTCACGATCAAGAAGTGAATAAAGAGACTTTAAAAACGGAGATGCTACGTAATAACTTACTCTAGCATCTAACTAAATTAAAAAAAAGGTTACTATCCATGTCAACATACATCTTCGGACATACCAATCCCGATTCTGATTCAATAGTTGGAGCAATTTCTCTCTCATACTTAAAAAACAAACTAGGTGAAGATACGACTCCTACGCGTCAAGGTAAAATTTCACCAGAGACGGAATTTATCTTAAACAAGTTTGGCGCAACCCTTCCTGAACTTAAAACCTCATATGCGGGTGAAAAGGTTTATATTGTTGATTATTCTGATTTAGGACAAGCTCCTGAAGATATAACAGAAGCAACGATCCTTGGAATTGTTGACCACCATAAACTTGGTGATTTAACTACTGCGACACCATTAGAGTGTTGGATACGTCCTGTGGGTTGTAGCAATACTATCATTAAAGAGATGTATGATTATCATGGAGTTGCTATTCCTAAAGATATAGCAGGAATGATGCTGTGTGCCATTTTAAGTGATACGGTCATCTTCAAGTCTCCTACATGTACAAAAATTGATACAAAAGTCTGCAAAGAGTTAGCAAAAATTGCAGAGATTGAAGATTATAAGGCTCTAGGTATGGAGATGTTTATTGTTAAATCTGCTGTCTCAGGTGCTACTGCTCGTGAGCTTACAACACGCGATTATAAAGAGTTTGCTATGGGCAGTGAAAAAGTAGGAGTCGGTCAGCTAGAAGTTGTTGATTTGAGTGTTTTTGACACCATGAAAGATGATCTCTTCGCTGATTTGAAAAAACTTAAAGAAGAAGGCGCTTTACATACCACAATGCTATTGCTTACAGACATCATGACTGAGGGTTCTCAAGTTTTAGTGGTTAGTGATGATGAGAGTAAAATAGAGAAAGCTTTTAATGTGACTCTTGAAGATTCACAAGTCTGGCTCAACGGTGTTCTCAGTCGTAAAAAACAGATTATTCCCTTTTTACAACCACAATTCTAAATAGTCGTATCTGACTATTTAGATTCTACTATATTATTAAAAATATACAGACGCATGTCTTTATGATGAACCTCTTCTTGATTTGCTTGAGAAAAGATAGTTGCCACCTCTTTAGCATGCAGCTCATACTTAAAGTGAGGAAAATGGTTTTTCCACGCTTTTTTGATCATCTGTAGTGCCATCTTTTCGTGAAGCCATTCACTAAAAATAGAAAATATCGCAAAGAAAAACCCTGTAAAAAGTACCGCCACTAAAATCAGCAGATGACAATCTATTGTCGCTAAAAAAGTATGAAAGACGGCAGCAGGAACACCAATAATAAAATGCCATAAAATCAAATAAACGAGATAAGCTCGACCGATACGCATGCGATAACCTTGTATGGTTCCCTCTAAAGACATCCCCTCTTGATACACTTTATTGGCATGAAGAAGCTCCTGAAATAACATCGGCTGGTCTGATATTTTAAAGATATAGGGAAGTAGTTTTGTTTCTATAAACGTATTGAATTTTTCTTTTAATGACATAAACTGTTCTTTACATGTAAGATTATTGGCATATTATAGCGCATTAACTTAAGCACAGTATATTTGTATTGCGCTCTTGTTTTAATTTTATAAGTCTTCTTTGAAAACTATCAATAACAGACTGACACTCTTTAATATTTTTATTTTTACATATTTTTTGAAGTAACACAATTTGCTGAGACACATCTTGAATCTCACCTAAAGCGCCTTGATACTTTTTGGCTAACTTAATCTGTTTTGAAACTTTTGCTATCTGCATCTCTTGTATAAAGTTTAGGGCGTAGCGACTTATTTTAAAGTGAATGCGTACCTCATGATAGACTT
>JAYEGP010000312.1:0-3907 GCA_034659135.1 Campylobacterota bacterium | reverse complement strand
CCTAAAGCGCCTTGATACTTTTTGGCTAACTTAATCTGTTTTGAAACTTTTGCTATCTGCATCTCTTGTATAAAGTTTAGGGCGTAGCGACTTATTTTAAAGTGAATGCGTACCTCATGATAGACTTTTTCATGATCTGTTGATGCAAGAGCTTTAAAAGCAGCAACCGTTCTTTTATAGCGACTCTTTGCCTTATGTTTATAGTAATGCTTCGATTCATGGCGGGTCGAGACTTTATGAAATTTCTTTTCAATAATATGTAACTTTCTCATTGCACTCTTATGCCACGACTTTGTAATATGCTTTAGAAATTTTTTATTACGATACTTTTCTGTTTTTTTATAAAGGTCTGGATATTTCAGTGGATCGATAGCTAGTAAAAGTACATCCAAATCACGAATTTTATTTGTTTTTTTTAGGAGCTTTTTTATTTTTCTCTCTAAAGGTGAGTGTGGACGATACAGCTTTAGTAAGGAGATTGTTCGTCGGAGTCGAACACGAAACTGGTGCAAATTTTCTGGATCACTATGAATATGAAGATGCTTTAACTCCTTCATAGCTAATCTAATTTGAGCTGATAAATATTTCGATAAGTCATTCATAATTTTATCCTCTATAGGGCACCTATATTATACTGCAAATAGAGTTGATGATAATTACTTCCCCCTTTAATCTGTCCAAAACTCTGCACACTTTCAAATATTCCCGATCGATGAAAGATACTATAGCCCAATGTAATATCTTTGGATATTTGATAATCCAAAGAGAGATCAAGATGATTCATAAATTGACTGGTTTCTTCATAGCCATCTTTCTCATTCGCCCAGTTCTCTACATAAGTTGTCTCTGATATATAAGAGAAGCCCGTAGCCAAACCTAAACGAAAAGTGTTCCATAAAGGAAAATAGACTTTAAAGGCACTCACCCCCTCTATCGCTTGGTTCTGCACTTGAGATTTAAAATGATAGGCAGCACCACTGATAAGATATAGAGGTAGGTCATAACCTAGAAAATCGTCATCAAGTGGATGTCCATAAAAAAGTGAAACCATTTTGTTGGCATAAGGATCACTCGGTGCCGAAAGAGTCAGGATTTCACTGAAGCTTCCCAAAGTTGCTACTCCAAAACCCACTCTTATAAAAGGATCATTTTTTAGCTTCTTTAAGCTCTTATTCCACGCGCCAAGGCGTACCCCTGCAATGAGCTCATAATTCAATGGGCTATCTATGGCCTTCGCATCTGCAGCACTTTTCCCTAGATAATCCATCTTCAAGGAACTATAGAGTTGGGCATGTTCGCTAATATTCAAGGATAATTCCACTCCCGTTTCATAAGCAAGATCAGCATCCAAATCTTCATCTAAACCGTAATAAAAACTGTTAAATGCTTTGTCACGGTACGATAAAAGGAGATAAGGTTCAAGGTGATACGCTTCTTTTTTCTCAAAGCTATAAAAGAGTTTGGTATCGACATAATAGCGTGCGTATCCATCTTGATAAAGTGCACTTGAGAGACCCCATGAATCGTCGTGCCAACGTACTCCTAAGCCCGTATCAATAACATCACTACTAAAGTACTCTTGTGATGATCGAGGCATGTCTACAAAACGTAGTTTCGCCAATGCATTAATCTCAAGATAATCATTTTTATACAGATGCACTCCTGCCTGAGTCGCTCTAAAAAAAAGTCTCTCTCCCTCAAACCACATCAGAGGAAGATAGGAGATCATTACATTGTCAGAATGATCTGTTTTATAAGGGACACTGGCAGCTCGTATTCCTATGAGCCAACCATAATCGTTTATCTCTTTTGCAGGTAAAAGAGCTATCAATCCTATAAGCAGAACTACAATCTTTTTCATAGATCGTATCCTAACTTAGAGAGGAAACCCTTAGGTTACAAAAAACTAGTTGTAATACTGTGGAATCAAACTTTTTATTTTCTCATAAATCTTTTCAAAATCGGTAGAGTAGACACGAGTTTGTGCAATAGAGGTGATAAAGTTCGTATCGCTTTGCCAACGTGGGACAATATGCATATGAATATGCTCAGCGATTCCAGCACCACCTGCGTCACCCAGATTCATACCAATATTAACACCATGAGCACCAAAGCCTTCCTTTAAGAGTCTCACACTTTGTTGTGCCAAAGCGCTCATATGCAACCATGTCTCAGCATCAAGTTCTTCAAGTTTATCCGTATGAAAATGGGGAATAATCATAAAGTGCCCTGGCGTATAAGGGTAGCGATTCATCACAACAAAACAGTGTTCATCCCGATGGAGTACATGTAACTCTTTATCATCATCTGCATGGGTACTGATATGACAAAAGACACAGCCCTCTATCCGCTCACCCGTCACATAATCTGTCCGCCACGGAGCATATAAGATATCTTCCATCATCGTCTCATCCTTATAAAAATGCAAAAACCAGATCAGGAAAGAGTATCACCAGACCCAGACCCAATAACTGCAACAGTATAAAAGGTATGATACCACGATATATCTCCATTGTCGTGACTAAATTTGAAGCACTTCCTTTTAAAAAGAAGAGTGCCAAACCAAAAGGAGGCGTTAAAAAAGAGGCTTGAAGATTCAGTGCAATCAGTACTGCAAACCAGATCGGATCGATTCCAAAAGCTTCCATCACCGGAACCAAGATAGGAACAATAATAAAAGAGATCTCAATAAAATCGATAAAAAATCCCAAGATAAATATCGCTAGCATCGACACCGCAATAAAGATCCAGACATCACCAATATCTTCACTGAAAAACTCTACCACCAAATCGGTTCCACCAAGTTCATTAAAAACCAATGAAAAAGCCGTTGCTCCGATAAGAATCATAAAAATCATTCCACTCAGTGTCACGGTTTTAAGCATCGCATAGCGTAGCATCTCAAAATTGAGTGAACGATTCAATCCACTTAAAACAATCGCACCAAGAACACCAAAAGCCGCTGATTCAGTTGGTGAAGCGATACCGGCAAAAATAGAACCTAAGACAGATACCATCAAAAGGAGTGGCGGCAAAATAGCCATCATGGTACTTGTAAAACTTACATTCGCATCAGGCGCCATTGCCGGAGCACTTTCGGGTTTAAAGTAGGCTAATATTAAGATATACGTAATGTAAAGTCCCACAAGCAAAAGACCCGGCAGCACTGCACCGATAAAGAGTTCTCCCACACTCACACTCATCACATCACCTAAAATAATCAAGATGATAGAAGGAGGTATGATCTGTCCTAAAGTTCCACTCGCCGCCACCGTACCACTCGCAAGCGATTTACTGTAACCTGCTTGTACCATCAAGGGTAAAGCAATGACACTCATCATGACTACCGAAGCACTGACAATACCCGTAGAAGCCGCAAGCATCGCACCCACAAGCACTACACTTACCGCCATCCCTCCACGGACTGATCGAAACAGTGAACTCATCGAGATCAAAAGACGCTCGGCCATCTGAGACTTTTCCAAAATAAGCCCCATAGCAATAAAAAGCGGTACTGCCATCAGAGTAGTATTGCTCATAATGCCGTAAATTCTAAAACTAAGCAGATTAAAAACATCAAGTCCAAGCTCAGGTGAGAGCAGTGCAAATAAAATAGCCACACCACCAAAAACAAAAGCGACAGGTATGCCTAAAAGTAAAAGCCCTAGAGCGGTAAGGAACATCCATAAAGCGATCATAAAAGTGCCTTAAAACGTTTAAAAAGTTCACAAAGGACTTGCAGACCTAACAGAAGAAAAGCCATGGGCATCAAAGATTTAACAAGATAGCGATACGGTAGCCCTCCAGGATTGGAAGAGGCTTCTAACTGCTCAAAACTGAGCACCACAAAATCAAATCCAATATACAAAATTAGAAGTGAAAAAGGAAAGATAAAAAATGCTAATGC
>JAYEGP010000311.1:0-7698 GCA_034659135.1 Campylobacterota bacterium | reverse complement strand
GCTCCTTCAAATTCAGCGGGAGCACCAGTAAGTAAAACAATCACATCCTCATTGTAGTCTAAGGTTTTATGAATGACTTCGGCATAACTGTCACGATCCCAACGACGTTGAGGCAGTAGATCAGAAGCATTAGAATTCACGAGAATCACTGGATTTTTCTGAGGATCAAAACCTTCGTAATGTTTTGAAATGATCTCTAAGACACTGTTTTTCTCTTCATCACTCACCTCGGCTTTGGCAATTTGAATCTCATCATCACCAACAATACGTTTTGAGTACGGAAGCTCCTCTTTCTCACTTAAAAGGGCATCAACAAGACCCACAAAGCTTTTGGCAATATGTTGATGGGGATTGTAAGCAACTTTATGAGTTAAAAGGTCGCCACGGTACAGTCCTTCATTATGAAAGCTATGAAAACCAACGCGATTGTTGGCACCACACATCCCTGTTAACAGAGCAGTAAAACGTGAAAAGAGCTCTAGGTCGATAACCGAGTCAATCTGTTTGTCACGCGCCCATTTTAAAAACTTGAGTGTGGAGAGTGCTAGAGGAAGAAGCCCATCTTCATCGATGGTGAAAATATTCTCCTCTTTGACGGTACCTAGCAGTTGAAGACTCACTTTGTTTTTTTTGAAAATCACAAAATAGAGTTCACCTTCGATATTTTCTTTGAGTTTACGCATAGCAGGATCGACAATAATGGCACTTCCCATCTCTGAGAGTTCGATAAGTAAGACATTTTTTGCTTTCGTTCTCTTTTGAGGTGTGAAAACTGAAAAAATTTTTTGAACCAGAGTGCTTGCAAAGGTAAGCGGTACCCCCGCATAGTAGTCAACGGCGCGCATGGTATCGACATTCATTCTTTCTCCTGTAATAGTTGTTTGTTTTTATTCCAAAACCATGCACCGGGGAGTGCGGCTAAGATAAGTAAGAGACCGTAAAGAACCGAGATAACGAGTATCTCCTCTTTTTGAGCACCAACGAGCATTAAAATACCGACCATACCACTTTCGCGAACACCCCATCCCGCAAGAGAGATGGGAACAATCGTGAGTAGAAATACGGGAGGAATGGCAATAAGAAGTGTTTGCATATTAAGATCAACTTCAACACTAAGTGCCAGACCATAAATCGCTAAGATAGAAAAAATATGAACGATAATAGTGATGGCAATATGTTGCATTAAAAGCATCTTCGTTTCATAAAGTCTGTTGAGTCGTTTTGAGAGACGTACAAATAGATTTGAGAATGAAAATTTACTTAAAAAGCTAAAACGTTCAAAGATAAAAAGCATAGAAAAACCGGCGATACCACCAATAGTAATAAGGTTAAGCAGTTGATGCAACCATGATGGAAAGCTACCATAAAAGAGATTGTTAGCGATGAGGTTAAGAACGAGAAGCCCTACCAAACCAATAATGCGATCGACAAAGATTCCATAGATAGAATCTTTCTTATCATAGCCCTTTTGAACCAGTTCAATAGCACGAACGGCGTCACCCCCAATGCTTCCTGGAAGTACCTGATTAAAAAAACTTCCACGAAAATAACTCTGGACATAAAAGCTGACCTTTTCATGGAAACCGAGAAGTTTCATGATGAGTCGCCAGCGATAGGCTGCGACTAAGGTGCTGGCGAGTTGAGCGATAAGTGCTAAAAGTATAAACCCACCATGTGATTTTTCTAAGACTTTAATCACATGTTCAAAATCGATATATTGAAATAAAAAATAAAAAATGACAATGGTTATGATAAGTTTTAGTATATTTTTCATCAAGGGTATTTTAGCATTAACTTACTTTGCTTCCCTAACACGGTAGATGTAGAAGCTCTTTGTTCGATCAATTCCACGTTGAACTGTGAGTGTTTCTAGGAGTGTTACGGAGGTAAATATCTCTAAAAGTTCTTTGTCACTCGGATCTCGGGTGAGATAGAGACCATCTTTGGCTTTTGCATCACCGCGCCACATATCGTACTGACTAAAACGTGTATGGTTATAGACTTGAGTCTGAGGATGCTGAGGTAGATAAAACTGCATTAAGGCAGCGATGGTGAGATGATCTCCATAAAAAGCATCATTGGGTTTTGCATGTTTTTCTACGATGGCAATGGCCTCTTTGTTTCCGTACATACGATCTTGAATGACCTCTAGGTGGGTGAGAAAGCCTATACGAACAAGGGCACTAAGTACAAATGCTGTAATGAGACCGGCTTTAAATGTCTTCTTAAGTCCATACTTTTGAAAGATTAGCGCTGTTACTATGGCACCGCCTATATAAGCGGGCGCGGTGTAATTTAGCTCCATGCTTGTTACCAGACTCTTATAAAAGAAAAAGAGTAGGGGTACCAGAATGGAAAGTGCGATGTAAAAAAGTTTTGCATCGTTGAAAAATGCACGTTTTTTGAGTAGATAATAAAAAAGTACTGCGGTAAATACGGGTGTAAAAATAGCAAATTGTCCACCAAAAAACTCTAAAAATCGTCCAAAGTCAATAGCGCTATCCACATGCGTACCGTGACCGAGTTGAAAGAGGAAACTGATCCACTCATTTTGATAGTTCCACCAGATCATTGGTGAGACGACAATGATCGAGATAAGAACAACTGCATAAACACGCCAGTCACTTAAAAGTCGTCGCATTTTAAGCAGAGCAAAAAGAAGTAAAAATAGAGCAAAAAGAATGGCGGTATATTTACCCAGCATCATAAGCCCTAGAAAAAGCCCTAGGAGCAGATAAGATTTGGTATCGTTTTCAAAAATAGCAAGATAGCCATAATACAGAGCAAGCGACCAAAACAGTACTAAAGGAGCATCAGGAGTAACCAGTGTAAAACCGGCATGAACTAAAACTACAGAGCTGTAGATAAAGAGGGCATTAAGAGCCGTTTTGTCATCTGAGAGTTTTTGAGTGAGTTTAAAGATGTAAAGCCCTGCAATACTCATACTAAACACCGCACTCAGTCGTACACCCCATTCTGAATCACTAATAAAGTTACTTAAGGCAATCATATAGGCGATGAGAGGAGCATGATCGTAATAGCCTCCTTGGAGATGATAGCTCCAGACCCAGTAGTAAGCCTCATCACCATGGAGAGGAATAAATGCATTGTAAATAGTACTTAATAATGCTAGTGAAATGAGAAGCGTATAGGCTGTTTTTGAGGGATTGTTATACAAAGAACTCATTATGCCTCATCATTACATGTAAGGCTTTTATTGATGATGTAATAGTCCTTAATGGTTTGCTTATCATCTATAAAGTCGGCTCGTAGTGTTGTTGGTGTTACATGTAAGAGTAGCGAACCTAAAGACTCGTACGAATGTGGCATTGCAGGATGTGCATAAGTGTTACGATCGAGCTTGGAAGATGAACCGACTACATTATAAATGGCACCATCAAAGGCAGTGCGTTTAGGGTTTTTACAGTAGCGGTGATCATCATCACTTAAAAGATGTTGTGAGGCATCAAAGGTTTTAGAATCTCCATAATGCTTATGCATCAATTTAGAACGCTCGTACCCGTGAGAGTGCCCCGCTAGGACTAAATCAACTCCATACTCTTCTAAAATGGGAACAATGTTCTCACGCATACGCTCCATGCGTCCCCAGCTATCTCTAGGGTTATCTGATTTATGACCACCATCACTGTAGGGAGGGTGGTGAAAGGCTGCGATAATCCAAGGTTTTGTCACTTGCGCAAGATCTTTTTTAAGCCACTGCGCCATCTCGCCATCTTTTGAGGTGTCACCCTCATGCGAATCAAGCATCACGATGTGAACATTTCCACTCTCTATGGCATAAAACTCTTCACTCCCTGAGTGTGCTCCACCAGACTCTCCTTGTTCAGGAAATTCAAAGATATTATAAAAAGCCCAACGTCGCGCATCATGGTTGCCATTAACAGCCCAAGGTACCAAGGTTTTTAACTGCTCTTTATAGGGTTTGAACAGCGCTTTATTAAACTGCTCTTGTGTGCCACTGCGATAGGCGTTATCACCAAGTAAAATCCATAGATCAAGTTCTCTGTCTTGATTGACATGTAAGATCGAATTTAAGACATCTTGCTGTTTTTTCCCTTTTTTTCCTGAATCTCCAACAACCCAGATACGTTGCATGTCGGGTTGTGTATTATCAAGGGTTGTGAAGTATCTTCCATCATTGTCTATCTCCATTGAAGGAGAGATAACTTTGTACATGTAAGGCGTTGAAGGAGTAAGGCCTGTGAGTGTAATGTGATGGTATGAGGTGGCTTCGTCTTCACAAACTTTTTGATTCTCACCATAAATGACACAGCCAATTTCAGAAGCGTCACTTTGCCATTTGATGACTATAGAATTTTGAGTCTGCATCTGAAGATAAGGTTGACGCTCTAAAAAGAGATAACTGTCATAGGTAACAACACTAAGCCGTCCAATGCCATAAAGCGAAGCTAGAGCGACAATAGTGAGAATAATACGCTTAATCCATAATACCATATCAATTCCTTTGTGCAATTTTATCTAATCTTTTCTCAATCGCTTTGCTTACATGTAAAAATTTACGAGTGATGTTAGCTTTTTACATGTAAGATGGCTATAATTTCAGCTATGAAAGCACTTATAAACTCGGTATCCTTACCCATTTGGATCTCATTTTTTCTCAGTTCATTGATCTGGATTGCATTTCCTCAAATTGATGTTTATATCTCAGGACTGTTCTATGTTGAAGGTGAAGGATTCCCTTACTCAAAGAATTTTATTGAAGGTATTTTGTATGAGAGTGTTCGATATGTGCTTATTGTACTCAATGTTTCGGCACTTTTATTATGGTTATATAATCGTTTTAGCGGTAAAAATATTTTAGATTTTAATGGCAGAAAACTTCTCTTTGTACTTTTGGTATTAGCCATCGGTTCGGGTCTTATTGTTAATGCACTTTTAAAAGATCACTGGGGACGTGCTAGACCTGCACAGACAATAATTTTTGGTGGTGATTTAGAGTTTACACCAGCCTTTATTTTGAGCGATCAAGGGGGCTATTCCTTTAGCTCTGGGCATGGTTCTGCGGCTTTTGCACTCATGGCGTATGCCATGCTTTTTAAACGTCGTCAAAAAGTATGGATGGCACTTGCTGTAGGATATGGTGTTGCGGTAAGTATCGCACGTATCGTTGCTGGAGGGCATTTTTTTAGTGATACCGTAGTGTCGTTTTTTATTATTTTAATGACTGCGAAGATGCTTTATTACCTTATTTTTGAACGTGAAGCCTCAAGTGCTTAGGAATCAGAATTGAATAAAATGTAAATCTTAGGGATTGCTATTTTAGTTCTAGTCACACTATTTTATGAGGAGCATAGCCTTAGCTACGCGACGATTAAAATCGTTTGACTAGGGCTAAAAGAGTACGCTAAGATTTATGTTTTATTTAATTTTGATTCCTTAGTGTGTTGCTTCAATAGTACGCTCTGTCATAATCAGGCTAAAATTGATGCTTCAAGGCTATACTTAAATTTCTTTGTGATATTATAAACCTAATTTTTATGAAGGTGAGTGGATGGATTTAGGTACGGTCATTGGTATAGTCTTGATTCTGGGTCTGCTATTTAGTGCGATGGCTATGGGGGTCGGTATCGGCGCCTATATTGATGTTCCTTCAGCTTTGATCGTTATCGGTGGATCTATCGGTGCACTTCTTGTCTCATTTAGACTTGAAACCATGAAGCAATTTGTTAAGATATTCATGATTGCGGTCAAGCCACCTCAAGAAGATAAGGCAGAACTCATTAAAAAACTTGTTGAGTTTGCTACTTCGGCACGTCGTGATGGCATCTTGTCGCTAGAAGCCGCTGCCAATCAAGAAGAGAATGAGTTTTTGAAAAAAGGTCTCTCTATGGCGGTTGATGGAAATGAGCCTGATACCATTCGTGAACTGCTTGAGATTGAGATGGAACAGACCAGTACCCGTCATAAGGTTCATGCTTCGATATTTGATCAGTGGGCTGGACTGGCGGGTGCGATGGGGATGATTGGTACCTTGATTGGTCTGGTTGCGATGCTTCTGAATATGGCAGACCCTTCTGCGATTGGTCCCTCTATGGCGGTCGCACTCCTGACTACTATGTATGGTGCGATGATTGGTAATATCTTTGGAACCCCGATCGCCAATATTTTAAATATTCGTAATGACGAAGAAGATCTTGTTAAGCAGATGGTACTTGAGGGTATTATGTCGATACAAGCGGGTGATAATCCACGTACCTTAGAGGGAAAACTTCTCTCGTTTCTACCGCCAAATGAGCGTGTTAGCCAGTTTGAGTAGGCTATAGATGGGAAAGAAAAAATGTCCTGACTGTCCAAAGTGTCTGCCTGCATGGTTGGCCGCATTTGGAGATTTGATGTCACTGCTGCTCTGTTTCTTCGTTCTTTTACTCTCTATGTCAAGTATGGATGCCAAAAAAGTCTCTGAAGCGATTGGTTCTCTTGCAGGAGCGATGAGTGTGCTTGAGGGTGGAACAAAGACGGAGATCTCAAAACAGCGTATTCAAGAATCCACGCCTATAGAATCAACCGATGAAACAAGTGAGCAGGTTAATCGTGTTAAACAAGCGGTGAGTGATGCTAATGAGATGATGAAAAAGGGTCAAGGTCCTGCGGTCTCTATTGAAGAGTCACAAGACGGTTTTGTTATTGATCTTCCTGCTGCCTTACTTTTTAAAGAGGGGAGTGCCAAGATTGAAAATGAGGATGCGATACTCTTTTTAAAACGTATGGCATTGATTGTTGATACCTTACCCAACACCGTTGATGTCAGTGTTCAAGGCCATTCAGATAATGGAGCTCCTGGAACAGACAGTCTCTATAAAGATAACTGGGAACTCTCCACTGCACGTGCCCTTGCCGTACTGCATGAACTGCTTATCGATGGTGTGGATCCTAAACGTATTCACGCTGCTGGTTTTGGGGAATATCGACCTGTTGCTACTAATACAACAAAAGAGGGTCGTATGAAAAATCGTCGTGTTGAACTACATTTTTACGGTACCGATACGGATGATCAGCCAGGACTTGAAAAATCAGTACTTGAAAACAGTCCGGCTAAGTAATGCGTAGTCTCTCTCTTCTCTTTTTTCTATCGCTCTCGCTTTTTGGTGCGGAGAATGTAACAATTCCTACTATGAATTTTGAACTTGCTGCGCCTGATTCTCCTGAACAGCTCGTGACCTCACTTAATGTTATTATTGTCTTAACCCTTCTCTTTTTGGCACCGAGTATGGTCTTGGTAATGACAACCTTTACCCGTTTTGTCATTGTTTTTGGTTTTTTACGACAAGCGCTTGGAACGCAACAGGTCCCACCAACACAGCTTATGGTTATGCTTGCTATGATTTTGACTTTTTTTGTCATGGAACCTGTTGGAGTGAAAGCTTATGAAGCAGGGATTAAACCCTATATAGAAGAGAAAATATCGTATCAAGAAGCTTTTGATAAGACAGCGGAACCGTTTAAAAATTTCATGATACGTAATACACGTGAAAAAGATTTAGCACTTTTTATTCGCATTAGAAAGATGGAAAACCCGCAAAATATTTCAGATGTTCCGCTTTCAGTGATTATTCCCGCTTTTGTTATCAGTGAACTTAAAACAGCATTTGAGATAGGTTTTTTGCTCTTCTTGCCTTTTTTAGTCATTGATATGGTCGTCGCATCGATCTTGATGTC
>JAYEGP010000310.1:1666-7732 GCA_034659135.1 Campylobacterota bacterium | reverse complement strand
TTATATTTCGTGGGATTTACCTAATGACCCAGTGTAAACTTAAGCCTTAAAACATTGTAAAATTAGGGAGTTGAAGTGGTGACCCCTAGGAGAATTGAACTCCTGTAACATGGATGAAAACCATGGATCCTAACCGCTAGACGAAGGGGCCACTAAGTAGTAAAAGTTGTTTTTTTGTGATAGGCGTGTTAAGGTTTTGGCGAAGCGTACAGATAGTACGTGGGTCAAAAACTTTGTGCGGATATCGCAAAAAATGGTGTCCTGTGATGGATTCGAACCATCGGCCACATCATTAAAAGTGACGTGCTCTACCAGCTGAGCTAACAAGACTTACAGACAAACTCGCGTTTGTGGACGGGAATTATAGACAAAACATTCTTTATTGTCAATGAAAAATTGATAAAATTTATAACTTTCTTTAAAACTTCTTCTTTATGGTAATATATCTTTAATGAGTATGCCAAGCTTTGAATATAGTTATCTATTATTACTGTCTGTACCCCTTTTATGGTGCCTCTTTACATGTAAGGAAAAAATCAGATGGCAATATTTTGTGCATCTGCAACTTTTTACGCCTAAGAAACCGTGGTTGAAACTTGAATGGCTTTTAAAAATCATTACCCTTCTTGCTTTAGTTGTAGGGCTTGCTTCTCCGGTACTTTTTGACAGGGCTAACCCTGATCGTCGCAGTGGCATTGATATTGTATTGTCACTTGATGGTAGTGGTTCTATGGGTGCTTCTGGCTTTGATAGTGAGCGTCGCATGAGCCGTTTTGAAGCGGTTCAGGAGATTGCCAAAGATTTTATACTCAAGCGTACTGAAGATAATGTTGGAGTGGTTTTGTTTGGTGATTTTGCTTTTATTGCTTCACCGTTGACGTATGAGAAGGAGATTATCGCTGAGATGATTGGCTACCTTAGCCATGGTATGGCAGGGCAAAACACCGCTATAGGTGAGGGGATTTTGATGGCGTTAAGAGCATTGGAACGCTCCAAAGCCAAAGAACGCATTGTTATTTTACTGAGTGATGGCGAGCAAAACAGTGGACGCATCTCGCCAAAAGATGCCGTTGCGATGGCTATAGAGAGCGGGGTGAAGATCTATACTATTGGAATTGGTGATGAGCGTGCGTATGATAGCGCGCTATTAAAAGAGATCGCTAAGGAGAGTCAAGGTCAGTTTTTTGCAGCAAAAAACAGTGAAGAGCTGCGTCAAGTGTACGCGCAGATCGATTCACTTGAACGCTCATCTATAAAAAGTCGTGCGTATTTGATAAAAGATTATTATTTTTATTGGCCTCTTTTGATCGCTTTTGCATCACTCTTTATCCTTTTTCATCGAGGACAGAGATTATGAGCTTTTTGTCTTTAGGCTGGTTGTGGCTGTTTTTGCCACTGGGGCTTTATCTTTTTCATAGTCATGTTAACAATAGACTGTTACTCAATCGTAAAAACATCCCGATGATGATAGCCATGATTTTTATCATTATCGCAATGAGTCGTCCGGCCTTGGAAAAAGAGCCGGTGAGTATAGCGCAGGAGGGCAATGATATCATTATTGCCATTGACCTCTCGTACTCGATGTATGCCGATGATCTAAAGCCTACACGTCTTGAGTATGCGAAACAACTCTTGCATGATCTTATCGCTTCAGATCATAAGGATCGTTTTGGAATTATCGGTTTTACGACCAACGCCATTATTCTTTCGCCATTAAGTGATGATAGTGAACTCTTGTTGCATCTTTTCTCTGGTCTTGATGAGACTCTAGTGATGACCAAAGGCACGGCGATTATGCCGCTCCTTAAACTCGCACGCAAGATGTCAAAGTCCAAAGATCCGACGCTGCTTGTTTTAAGCGATGGTGGAGACGCAGAGCATTACAAAAAAGAGGCCGCTTTTGCTAAAGCACAAGGCTTACATGTAAACATTCTCATGTTAGCGAGTGAGCGTGGTGCAACGATTGAAAAATCAGATGGATCACTTTTAAATGATAGTGATGGCAATATCGTAGTCACAAGTGAAAATCGTGCCATCAAAGCTTTGAGTGATGCAAGCGATGGGGAGTATCTTTCTCAACCCGATCTACATGATGTTAGAAATTTGCTTGCTAAAAAACAGACTCACGATTTTGAGAGTGAAAAAAAGGTGATGGAGTATCGAGAATTTTTCTATCTGTTTATTTTCTTGGCTATCGCCTCGGCACTCTTGGCTTTTACAACTTTGTCCTTATACCCCAAGGGCACTTCCTCGTTCCTTACAGCGTATGCACGCAGAGCTCTTATAGCTCTGTTATTGGTTTTTGGTATTTCACTCGATGCGGATGACAACAAGCTTCACTACAATCACGCCAATATGCTCTATAACGATGGGCATTATGATAAGGCCCTTTCACTCTATAAGAGCGTTAAAAGTAGCGATCCTCTTTTTAAGTCGCAGGTCTATTTTAACATGGGAAACTGTCTGATTCGTCTGCAAGAGTACGATAAAGCGAGAGTGATGTTTGTGAAGTCATTGACGCTGGTTGATGATATTGAGGCGAGAGAAAACCTTTTAGCGCTCTTCTACGCCCAGGAGCAAGACCATCTTATTACCGGTCGTCAAAAAGGGAAAAAACGTGTTCAAGAGAGCAGCGCAGAAAACTCTAAATCAGATAAAAAGAAGCAAGGGGGCGGCTCAAACATGGATGTTTCAGCAGATGCATCAGGTGGTGGTGATGAAGGTAAAAAAGTCAAAAGTGATCCACGGCTCAGTTTTTCAAAATCAAAAAACAGGCTCAGTTCCAAACAGTATGAACTGATCAATCAAAGGAGTGTGCATGAGAGTAAACCTTGGTAAGATAGTAGTGCTGTTACTAGCACCGATGCTTCTATTTTCGGCACATCGCTGGGAACTTGAGGTGAGTAAAACGGAGCTTGTTTTGGGTGAAGCAACACTCTTAAGTTATACCTGCTTTTTCGATAGTGAGGCCTATGGGACGAGTATCGATATGGCAATTCCTAAAGAGCATGATGATTATAGCATTGAAGTTTATAAGGAGAGCGAAAGAGTGATTGATGATAAGCGTCAAAACCTTTTTCAGTATGTACTCTTTCCAAAACGCAGCGGTGTTATCGATGTGGTTTTAAGTGCGGGGCTGCGAAAAACTTCACGAGAACAGGTTGAAAATGCGGTCATTGGACGTGATAATGTAGAGTATTATCAGTTTGAAAAGACGCAAGACATTCTACCTCTGACTCGCTTACATGTAAAGCCTTCACCATCAAAACTCGTGGGAGACTTTGCCTTACATGTAGAGCTTAATAAAGAAGAACTCTCTTCATTCGAACCCTTACATGTAAGCATCACTTTTGAAGGTGTTGGAAATCTAAACCACTATAAGCCTTTTGATTTAGAACTTGAAAATGTCGATATATTTACAGAACAGTCTAAACGCGACTACTATCTGACACCTGAGGGTTTCAAAGGCAGTATTACTCAAAAATTTGCGATTGTCAGTGATCATAATTTTACATTGCCACCTTTCTTGGTCACTACCTTTAATCCAACATCAGGCAAAGAGCGCCATCTTGAATTTAAATCTAAAGTCTTACATGTAAGGCCATCATTCACAAAAGAAGAGCTTCTTGATCCTCCAAGCGAGGATGAGGTTGCATTGTGGAGTTGGACTTATCTTTATTACTTTTTAACACTGGTTCTGGGAATTTTTCTAGGATGGTATGCACGCCTCTATGTTATGAATACGAAACAAAAACCAAAAAAGTTCTCACAGGCCAAAGATGCAAAGAGCTTATTGACTCACTTAGCACTTCAAGGCGGACATGAAAAGCTTATTGAAAAAGCAGAAAATGAGCAGTGGAGTTTAAAACAGATAGAAAAAGCCTTAAATGATTAATCTGTGTTATTCTTTTTGGCTACAATACATGATAAATAAAAAGAGGGTGTTCCTATGCCAAAATGGATTCGTGTGAGTGTTGGGTTTTTACTCTTATATAGTGCACTCCTTATCACAGCATGCGAGGGGATTCGTCATGCCCTCTAAAAAAGAGTTTACCAGTGCTTCTCGTTACACTCCTGATAAGCAGAAAAAAAAGTTTCTCAGTGCTACACCTGCTTTAAGTGGATTTCTTTTTTTACTCATTGGGATCAGTTATCTCTCTTTGGGTATTAAGGCTTTAGCAAAGGCGGAAAGTTTCTATTTTATTAGCATTTTACTTATTTTTTCTACCTATGTAGCTGCCTTTGTTTTGTTAAGACGAGGTTTGGCACTAGAAAAAATTTATGAGGATTCAAAGTATGCTAAAGCACCTAAGTACCCCTTAAAAACTATAGCAGGCGCACTCCTTGCTCTTTCGACAGTCTATAGTGCTAGTTTTGGCGAATACTCTTTTTTCCCTGCACTTATGCTAGGGCTTAGCGTTATTACGGGTTGGTACCTCTATTATGGTTTTGATCCACGTGAAGACAAAATCGATGGGTATGATAACTCCAAATCAGCGGAGCGTATTATGACTCTCTTGGTTCAGGCTCGCGAAGATATAGATAGTATTGAAAAAGAGGCGAATCAACTTGGCGATGATGCGATAAAAAATGCGATGCTCTCCACAGCAGAAGCTTTTGAAAAGATGGTCAAACATATTGAAGATGAGCCAGATGATTACGATAGAGCTCGAAAATATCTAGTAAGTTATCTTGGTGAAATACGTGCCATGAGTGAGACCTATGTCAAACTTGAAAGCCGAGGTAAATCTGAAGAGATGCGTTTATCATTTTTAGAAACTTTAGAGGAGAGTGTCGAGAAGTTAAATCAACAGTATGAAAAGCTTTTAGATGAAGATATCGTCAGTTTAGATGTTAAACTCTCTGTCATGAAACAGCGATTACAAAACGAGGAGTAAAGAATGCAAGAGACAAAAACAGCAGTAGCACCCATAGAAGTACAAGATGAGCAGGCAGTTAAGGCCTTAGTAGAGACAATCGATCTTAGTAGCAGTGCCTCGATCATTCACTTTGGTTCAGGTGCGCAAGAAGAGGTGACAACGGTATCATCTTCGATGCTTGAAGGGGTTAAGAGCAAAGACCTTGGTGAAGCCGGTGCACCGCTTTTAAATATGATTGCGACCATTAAAGGCTTTGATGTTGGAGCGCTTGATCCCAATAAAGAGCTAAGCTTTTTTGACAAGCTTTTTGGAAAAGCGAAGCCTTTGGTGATGTTTTTAGAGAAGTATGAAGATACCAAAGAGCAGATTGAGAGTATCACCGATGAGCTAGAGAAGCAAAAAGGGACACTTTTAAATGATATTGAATCGCTTGATCGTCTCTATGATGCGAATTTAAATTACATTCATGAACTTGAAAACTACATTGTTGCTGGGGGTCAGAAGATTGAACGTCTTGATGGCACCGAGATTCCATTGCTTGAAGAGAAAGCCTCTTCGAGCGAAAATATGCTTGAAGCCCAAGAGTTAAAAGATCTGCGTGCCTCACGTGATGACTTTGAGAGACGTGTGCATGATCTGATGCTAACACGTCAGGTTGCGCTGCAGTCACTGCCATCAATTCGTCTGGTTCAAGAGAATGATAAAACATTGATCAATAAGATCAATTCAACGCTTGTAAACACGGTGCCACTATGGAAAAACCAGCTAGCACAGACCATTACCATCTACCGTAATCAAAAAGCGGGCGGTGTTTTAAAAGAGGCGATGGACCTGACCAATGAACTTCTTGAAGCGAATGCGAAAAACCTCAAAGAGGCAAATCGTCAAACACGGGAACTCGCAGAACGCGGCATCTTTGATATTGAGAGTGTCAAACTTGCTAATCAACTGCTCATTGAGACGATAGAAGATGGCATTGTCATTGCTAATGAAGGTAAAGTGGCACGTAAAAAAGCTGAGCTTGAGCTTGTCGAACTCGAACAAGAGCTTAAAGATGCACTGGTAGCAACTCAGGTACACCAAGAGCAGATAGAAACCCCTAAGGAGGCATAACAGTGGGCTTTTTTGATAAATTAATGGGAGAGTTCATCGATGTTATCGAATGGACAGACAGCAGTAGCGATAC
>JAYEGP010000310.1:0-1566 GCA_034659135.1 Campylobacterota bacterium | reverse complement strand
TATGGTTTAGAGCTTACAAAACTACTCATTGAAAACATATCCCTGCCACCTGAAGTGGAAGCGGCACTTGATAAACGCAGTAGTATGGGACTAGCGGGTAACCTAGATGACTACTTAAAATATCAAGCGGCAGAGGCTTTAAATGGTTCAGGAAGTGGTTCTAATGCAGCCAGTGATGCTATGGGTATGGGTATGGGTTTTGCCATGGCGCAGCAGATGGCAAACAATTTAGGGGCGCATAACAGTGCCCCTGTGGCGCCACCGCCAATACCAAAAGCGCAGACCTATCACTTTGTGATTAATGGGGCTTCTAAAGGTCCTTTGACCTTAGAACAGACAAAAACGGCCATTCATCAAGGTGAGATTACGAAAGAGACTTTGACATGGCGTGAGGGCATGAACGGTTGGGAACGTGCGGACTCCTTAGATGGACTGAGTGCTCTTTTTCAAAGCACACCCCCTCCGATTCCAAGTTAGTCATGAGTCAAAAAGAGTATATCTTCCCCTGCCAACAGTGTGGGGCAAAACTTAACTTTTCTGTAGCAACAGGTCAACTGACCTGTCCATACTGCTCGCATGAAAATATCATTGAGCGTGCTTTTACTCAGGTTGTTGAAAAAGATTATGATAAGGCAATTGCTGAGTTAAAAGAGATATCTGAGCATCCGAGTGAGATCAGCAGTTCAAAGTGTCCGACCTGCGCCGCTGTTTTTGAACTGAGTGAAGATATTCACGCTTCAGAGTGTCCTTTTTGTGGAGGTGCTGTTGTTAATGAAGTCTCTCTTTACCGCCCAATAAAACCCCAAGCCTTACTCCCTTTTAGTATCACTAAAAAAGAGGCGAAAACTATTTTTAAAACCTGGTTAAAAAGCCACTGGTTTGCACCCAATAAACTTAAACGTTACAGCGGTGAAGATAGTAAGCTAGAGGGAATCTTTATTCCCTTTTGGACGTATGATGCGGGAACCTTTAGCCGTTACCATGGACGTAGAGGTGATAAATATTATGTCAATGAAAGTTACACTGCGACGGTTGATGGGCGTAGTGAAATGCGAACACGCCGTGTAGAAAAAATTCGATGGAGCAATGTGAGTGGAGATCTGAGTAAGGCTTTTGATGATGTCTTAGTGATGGCGACACGCTCACTGAAACACTCCTCATATCAGTGGGATCTTGAAAATTTAGTCGATTACAGTGAATCGTACTTGAGTGGCTATGAGAGTGAAGTCTATTCTGTCGAACTCGATGAGGGACTGTCTCAGGCAAAGGTCACCATGACACACGAT
Organism: Campylobacterota bacterium; assembly: GCA_034659135.1. Taxonomy (GTDB): domain Bacteria; phylum Campylobacterota; class Campylobacteria; order Campylobacterales; family Sulfurimonadaceae; genus S010-53. The sequence goes on along the minus strand of JAYEGP010000310.1, from coordinate 280 downwards.
ATCCGCGAGGCGATTAAACGTCAAATCGGTGGAGATCGTCAAGAGATCACTTCATTGGATAGTGACTATTTTGATATTACGTTTAAACACGTACTGCTCCCTATTTATGCTTCTGCTTTTAGTTTTGATGGTAAGCTTTATCGTTATATTATTAACGGTAGAAATGGCCAGATTAGTGGTGAGCGACCTTACTCTAAGGTGAAGATTGGCTTTGCCATACTCACTGCTCTCGTCATCGCAGGAATCATTTTCTATTTTGCAGATAAAAGTTAATAAGGAA
>JAYEGP010000309.1:0-7748 GCA_034659135.1 Campylobacterota bacterium | reverse complement strand
CAGATGACACTCTCACAACTTTATGCGGCGATGCTTAAAGCACGAGGTCTTTCAGAAACAGCCCTTAAATCAAAAGTCAAAGAGAAAATTTTAAATCAAAAGCTCTATAACGCTATCGCATTTTCAAAAATGAGTCAGCCGACAGAGGAGGATGAACGTGAATATTATAAACTTCATGAAAATGATTTTAGCTTCTCAGAAAGCTTTTCTGTTATCATCTACAGCTCCCAATCCCAAGCAAAACTACAAGAGAAAATAGATAATCCTATGTTCTATTCTCCTGAAGTTCGAAGTGAGCCTACTGAGCTCTCTTACACAAAACTCAATCCACAAATTGCCGAGCTTTTAACCAATACACCCATCAATAGATTTACACCAATCATCCCCTCTCAAAACAATCTCTTTATGAGCTTTTTTATTCAAGACAAAGCACAACAGACCATGCTACCTTTTGAGAAGGTGCAATCACAAGTCAATGGCGCCTTAATGCAAGAACGCAGACAGCAAGTCCTTAATGACTACTTTATGCGTCTTCGTATGAATGCTGATATTGAGATTATTCGTTTGAGTGAAAGTTAAAAGTAGTCAATAATGCTCTGCAAAAGAGCATCATCGAAAAAGAGCTTAACCGTTATAACGCTCTAAGTATTTGGTATCAAAGTCGTTATGAACAAAGTCGGGGTTCAGCATCATTTTAAGATGAAAGGCGATAGTTGTCTTAATCCCACCCACATCAAATTCACTTAATGCTCGATGCATCTTAGCAATAGCATCAGAACGATCATCACCATAAACAATCAATTTAGCGATCATTGAATCATAGGTCGGAGGAACAATGTATCCCGCATGAACATGAGTATCGATGCGGATACCGCGTCCACCTGGAGCAATCCATTTTGTGATTTTACCTGGACATGGTAAGAATTTAACCGGATCTTCTGCCGTTATACGACACTCAATGGAATGCCCTTTTAGTACCACACTCTCTTGAGATGGAAGCGTCGCACCTTCGGCCACTTGAATCATCAATTTTATAAGGTCAATGCCGCTTACCTCTTCTGAAACCGTATGCTCAACTTGAAGACGGGTATTCATCTCCATAAAATAAAAATCTAAGTTGGCATCAAGTAAAAATTCAAAGGTTCCTGCCCCTTCGTACTTAATGTGCTTCGTCGCTTGAACCGCTGATGCGTGAAGACGTTCACGTACCTCTTGAGTCAAGACAACCGCAGGAGACTCTTCGATGAGCTTTTGATGACGACGCTGCATGGAACAGTCACGCTCGCCTACATGTAAGACATTACCATGAGCGTCTGCAATAATCTGCACTTCAATATGACGTGGATTTTTAATGAATTTTTCCATATAAATTGTGCCATCACCAAAAGCGGTGATAGCCTCAGACTCAGCGGCTAAGAAGGCATTTTCAAGGTAACCTTCATCTTCGACAACACGCATACCGCGTCCACCACCACCTTGAGCTGCTTTTAAGATAACCGGATATCCCACATCTTTAGCACGAGATGCCGCATCAGAGATATCTTTGATCGCCCCATCAGAGCCTGGAACCACAGGAACACCCGCAGCGATCATGACATCTTTAGCTTTTGATTTATCTGACATCATCACCATCACTTCAGGTGTTGGTCCAATAAATTTTATGCCATGATGCGTACAGATCTCAACAAAATGCTGATTCTCACTCAAGAAACCATAACCCGGGAAAATCGCATCACAGTTGCTTATCTCAGCAGCTGAGATAATGGCAGGAATACTTAAATAACTCTCAGCACTCGGTGCTCTACCGATACAGATAGACGCATCAGCAAGCTTAAGATATTCGGCATCTTTATCGGCTGTAGAATAGACAGCAACAGCTTCTTTACCCATCTCTTTTATCGTACGAATCGCACGTAAAGCGATCTCACCACGATTGGCGACTAAAATACGTTTAATTTCAGCCATGTTTAAATTTTCTCAATAGCAAAGAGTGGCATATCAAACTCAACAGCTTGACCATCCGTCACTAAGACATCTACAATTTTACAATCAAACTCTGCTTCAAGTTCATTCATAATTTTCATCGCTTCTAAAATGGCTAGAGGTTGTCCTTTTTTGATCGTATCGCCTTTTTTAACAAATACCGGTGAATCAGGGGATGGTGATGCATAGTAAGTCCCTACCATAGGCGAAAGAATCAGATCTCCCGTATGGGCTGGTGGTGCTGCTACCGGTGCGGCTTCAGCTGTAACTGTGGCTACGGCTACTGCTGGCATCGCAGGTGGCGCTACAGCAACGGTTGCTTTTTCAAATTCTATTGAGAAATCTTCTTTTTTAATTTTCATTGCCGAAAGGCCACTCTCATCAAACTCGTGAATCAGTGACTTGATCTGTTCCATATCCATAGTTTTTTTCTCCTAAAATTGGGTAATTTTTTGTATGATATAATAGCACAATTTAAATTAATAATAAGGTTTAGTATGGGTCTTAAAGCAGATAGCTGGATACGAGAAGAAGCATTAAAAAACGGCATGATTACACCATTTTGTGAAGATCAAGTAGGCAAAGGTGTGGTCAGTTATGGACTCAGTTCCTATGGCTACGACATTCGTGTCAGCGATGAATTTAAAATTTTTACAAACCTCAACTCTACTGTTGTTGACCCCAAACATTTTGATGATGCCAATGTGGTTGATTATCAAGGTGATGTCTGTATTGTACCTCCCAACTCTTTTGCCTTAGCCCGCACTGTTGAGTACTTTAAAATTCCTCGCGATGTCCTTGCCATCTGTTTAGGAAAGTCAACCTATGCACGGTGTGGCATCATTGTTAATGTCACCCCATTTGAGCCTGAATTTGAAGGTCACATTACTATTGAGATTTCAAATACCACGCCACTTCCAGCAAAAATCTACGCCAATGAAGGTATCGCACAGGTTCTCTTTTTACAAGGTGATGAAGCCTGTGAGACAAGCTACAAAGATAAAAAAGGAAAATACCAATCCCAAGAGGGCATCACCCTTCCTCGCATCTTGAAATAATAGAGATTAAAGAGAGTAAGCGTTACAATTTCAAATCATAAAAACTAAGGATTATAATGCTACATGAATATCGTGATATTATCAGCCACATGAAAGCCAATGAAAGTGTTAACGCACACTTTTTAAAAATTTTCGACAAACATAATGATCTTGACAATCAAATCATTAGAGCAGAACATGGCAGTGTGGCTCTGACCTCTTTAGAGATTGAGAAAATGAAAAAAGAGAAACTTCACCTTAAAGATGAAGCTTATACCATGATTATGGCTTACAAAAAAGAGAATAATCTCTAAACAAGCTCTAAAACTCTCTCTGGAGGCCTACCGATAACTGCTCGATTTTCATGAATTAGAATCGGGCGTTCTATCAATTTTGGATGTTCTGCCATCGCTTTAATGAGAAGCGCTTCATCCTCTACATCTTTTAACCCCAACTCCTTATAGATACCCTCTTTTGTTCGCATTAATTCACGCGCACTAAGACCTAACATGCCTAAGAGATCTTTAATCGTACTCTCATCAGGAGCTGTTACGAGATATTTCACAACATCGGCATCAATACCTTTCTCTTCTAAGAGTGAAAGTGCCTGACGTGACTTAGAGCAACGGGGGTTGTGCCATAGCGTTATTTTTGACATCGTATTCCTTTTTATGAAATTATAGCCTGGTAAGCCTTTAAAGATAAATACGATACTATAAGCAAAACCTAATTTCAGAGTAGTCTATAATGAACCCACATATTAAGCTGGCAACCTTTGGTCGTGAGCTCCTTAAACATCATTCGATTGAAAAAGGAATTCCTTTAATATCGAGTTATGCTAAAGAGCTTTCAGGAGCACAACGATGCTCCATCTATATTTATAACAGTAAACTCAAAGTACTCTGGACAACGATTTCAGATGGTGTAGAGAAGATCATGTTAGATGCGGATCAAGGTATTGCCGGTCAAACGGTACGAGAAGCCAGATCAATTATCGAAAATGATCCGTATAATAACCCAAATTTTAATCCAAAAATAGATAGGCGTACTGGGTTTGTCACCAAAAATATCGCATCTATTCCGATTTTTGACTCGTCAAAAAAAGTTATTGGTGCCTTACAACTGCTGAACAAAGAAGAGGGATTCACTAAAGATGAAGTTCGTCTTATGGTCTTTTTTGCCCATTATATTAGCGGCTATCTTGAGCTCTCAACTTTTTTTGATGATGAGCAAGAGTATCTACTGCAAGCTAAAAAATAAGAGGAGTTTTCATGGCACTGCAAGGCTATGAACAGATCGCAGAATTTGGCAAAAAACTAGGGCATTTTGATGATGTGGAAAAAGCATTAACAGCCATTAGTATCGAGGCAAAATCACTTTTACATGCCGAGCGTTGCTCTATCTTTCTTGTCGATCATCGCGCTAATATTTTATGGACAAAACTAAGTAATGATATCAGTCGTATTGCGATAGGGCTTCATTCGGGTATTGTCGGATTGACCTATGAGACAGAAGAGGCACAAGTAGTTAATGATCCCTATCATCATCCCCACTTTCTCGATACGATAGACAAGCAGAGCGGATTTACAACTAAGAACCTCATTACCATGCCAATATTTGCTTCGGATCAGAACGTAATTGGTGTGATTCAACTACTTAATAAAATAGATAATGATGAAGGTTTTGACACCCAAGATAAACACACCCTCACTTTTTTAGCTAACTATGTCAGTGGTACGCTTGAACTCGCACTCAAATTAAAGTAGCTCTTTTTCGATCCAGTGTGATAGAACATACAGACCCCAGACATGTTGCTTAAAACTTCCACGACGGGCCCGTTGCACATAATCATCTAATGCCTCTTTATGAAACAGTCCTGTTTTTTCGTTTACATGTAAGATCTTTTCAATCTTTCCAGAAGCAGTAAGGTACTCCATGTATGGGTTGGCAAAGCCTCTCTTTTTTCGTTTTAAAATCGACTCATTTAAAAAGGGAACCGCTACTTTTTTGAGCAGATCTTTTGTCACACCATGAACATAGCGCAATTGAGGTTTAATAGCGAAGACATTCTCAACAAGACGATGATCTAAAAAAGGAGTCCGTGATTCAATAGAGTGTGCCATAGAGACGCGGTCAAGTTTTGTCAAAAAATGCTCGGCTTGAAAATGTTTTAAATCGATATAGCTATACCACATACTCGCATCCTTGTGTTCACTCTTTTCAAAACGATCTCGATAAGGCTGTAGGTATCTCAAAGATTCATTATCGCGTACATTACGCCGTAAAAGTGCATTTTTCTGAAGATCGGTAAACTTCTCTCCTGAGGTACGAAAGAGCAAGGTATCATCAAAAATACGTTTATACCATTCCCATTCACGGTTCATAGAAAAATTCCCATGAAAATATTTTTTAAGCCAATTCTTGTGGCTAAGGGAAGCCGCTTTTTCAATATCTAAATACTCAAAATATTGCCGATAGCCTAAAAAGAGCTCATCACTCCCCTCACCGCTCAACACTACTTTATAGCCCTCTTTTTTAATCGCTTCAAAAAGTAGATATAGAGGAATGGCTGCGGGGTCATTTAAGGGTTCATCCAGGGCATCAAAGACTTTGTCACTGGCCTCAATAAAATCATTTTGTGAAATAATGACTTCTCTATTTTCAACTCCAAGTAAGCTAGCCGTCTCTCTTGCGTTTAGACGTTCATCATATTTTTGATGGCTCTCATATCCTAAAGTAAACGTACAGAGCTCTCGACCTTTTTGCTTTGCCATAGCCGCGATCAAAGCACTGTCAATACCCCCTGAAAGTAGTGAAGCCATTGGGACATCAGACTCAAGACGCAAACGAATCGCTTCGTCCAATTTCTCAGTGATTACATGTAAGGCTTCTGATTCTTGCGTTATCTGATTTGGCCTTACATGTAAAGGGCTGTAATAAGGCTTACATGTAAAGGTATTGTTGTGCAGTTCTAAGTAACTTCCCGCTTCAAGTTTCTCAATGCCTTGATAAAAGGTATGTGGTGATGTCGGCGCTAAAAAACTGAGATACGAGAGCATCGCATCATCATTCATTTTAACAGAATCAAGAAAAGGTTTAAGCGCTTTGATCTCAGAAGCGAAAACAAACTGTCTCTTATTTTTGAGATAAAAAAGAGGCTTCTTCCCTAAACGATCACGAAAGAGAAAGAGCCGATCACCATCAAGCAGCGCGATTGCAAACATCCCTACAAGATGATGTATAAATTCGACACCCCACTTGAGATAGGCAGCAATGAGAACTTCACTGTCGCTATCACTTTTAAAAGAGAAATCAAGTTCTTTTTTAAGAGCTTTATAGTTGTAAATCTCCCCATTAAAACTCAGAAGAATCTTTCCATGACGCATGGGCTGATGCGAACGCGAATCAAGATCGATAATACTCAGACGATTGTGCGCAAAAAAAAGTCCATTCTCTTGTACAATACCACAATGATCGGGACCACGGTGATGTACCAGAGATAAAGCTCTGCGCGCTATCGTTGAATCGTACTCACCGACTATCCCAAATACCGCACACATTACTTATAAAATCCCACACTCATATCACGCTCTAAATAGCCAGTAACAATCTTACTTGTAACACCAAATCGCTTCGCCATAGCTCTAATCTCATCATCTTGAAAATAGTTATAAACCATCGACTCATCGTCTCCATGCAAGATGTTAAAGACAAAACCTTTTCTTGAATGCTCTAGTCCACGCCGTATAAAAAGATGGGTTTCAAAACGACTTAAAATATTCATAGCACCACTACAGACATAATAATCAGCTTCAGGTAAATCATCACTCAGCATGTTTACATGTAAGATCTCGCATCCTGTACGCTTTCGGGCTTCTTTAAGCATTTCAGGCATAATTTCTAGTCCAGTATAAGAAAGTGGTTTCACCTTCATATAGGTGTATAAATCCCCAAATCCACACCCTGCATCGACAAGATGAAGTGCAGTTATCTCCTCTGGAATAAGCTCTATAAGCACTTTAAATCGGGATTCTTGAGACGCTCTTGAATTCCAGTGCAATCCACGAACACTCAGTCCATGTTTGTCTAAAGCAGTTTTATAAAATTTGCGGTTTTCAATCTTCCGCATCGTTGGGAAATTCTGGGGTATACGTATAGCGCACTAAACAGCGCCATCCGTCATAGTCGATTTTTTCACAATTACAGCCTGATCTTTCAATGAGGGTTTTCACTGCATCAGCATTGGCTTTAGCCTCTAAACATGCTGTGTATCGGTTAGAGTTGAAGGCATCAGCATACTTGCTTATAACATCATTTGCATTTAAACTTAAGAGTGTCATACTTATTAATAAAATTTTCATAGTGCCATTCTACTCCATTACTCCTTGATAGTAAACCAAAAAAAGAGTATGATTCAATCATTGAATGAATACAGGTGAAACTCATGACTAAAACAGATCCTTATGATCTCTTACATGTAATGCAAAAAGTAGAATCACACGCTAACCAAAAAAGCCTTGCTGAAGAAGTAGGCTATAGCGTGGGTAAGGTCAACTATATTTTAAAAGCACTCATGGACAAAGGCTTTATAAAAATTGATAATTTTATAAAAGCAGATAGTAAAAAAGGTTACCGCTATCTTTTAACAAAAGAAGGGATTTTAGAAAAAGTTGCTTTAACAGAAGCCTATATTAAGATTAAAAAAGCTGAGTATGAGGCTCTTCAAAA
>JAYEGP010000308.1:0-7815 GCA_034659135.1 Campylobacterota bacterium | reverse complement strand
GGCACTTAAACTCAAAATTTGTAGTTTGATGTAGCAAAGGACACTGCTTTACATGTAACTTGGCTTCTCATTTGAAATTTGTGATTCAATTTCTATCACTACTAAAAGTGGAGATTCATTCTCAGGGATGTAACTCTAGGTTGCACTCAAATTATTTTCATTTGTAAAATCAGGTGTTGTCATATCAAGTTTTTCTATCATTGAGGGCATCCTTTTCTATCTTCTTGGAAATGTTTATATTCTTTTAGATGTTCTAATTCATCTACTAATAAATGCATTTTAGTAGATGGATCATCTGTACCTGCACTTTGTGCTGCCCTATATGTTGCTGCACTGTTTTGTCTTGCATCTTCCAGTTTCTCAGAGATTAATTTTCTTGCAAATTCTCTATCTGCTTTTGTATAACCACTTGCGTATGGCCTAAGTGCTGAACTTATTAATTGTCCACAAGGGCTATGTCCTGATGTGCCAAAACTTTGAGTGCTTCGGCAATAGTGCATTAAAATCCAATACTCAAAGCATGGTACAGAGGTTATTGGACAAATTATCGTATCACATTTGTTACGAGCATTTTCGTTAAAGTCTTTAATAGTTTGTAAAGCTGACGCATAAGATGGATGTTGATCTTTATCTATTACACAATACACTTTATTATAAGGGTTACCTTTGGTGCATGCTTCCTTAATTGCTTCTTTTGCATGCTTTACTACGGAATTTGGTGCTGAACCATGAGATGGAATAATATGGATTGCAGCCTGATCTAAAGAAAGATAATCTTTCAACTCTGTTAAATAATTTGGTTCTGTTTGGGTGCCTTCACAGATTATAAGCACCGTGTCTCCACTATAGCGTGTTTTAGTTTGTCTACTAGAAGCGTTTCTTTTTCTATTCCCCCTCGACATGTTGAACTCCCATTGCACGTTCTATATTTTTAAAATAAGGAAGTGCTCCATACCTGCCACTAAAGTAACTTTTTTCTATATCTGTTACACCTTTTCGTGGTTTGAATTCAACTAGAGAGAATAGCTCGGTTGCTTTATTTTTCTTTTCACAAAACCATATTTGGTCACGTCTAAAAATCTCTTGTGTCATTACTGAAGTTTCGTGTGAAGTGAAAATTAACTGTGCATTTTTTTTATTTGTTTCTTCGCTATGAAATAGTTCTATTAAAAATCTAACCATTAATGGATGAAAATTATCATGTAGCTCATCAACAACGAGTACATATCCATTTTCAAGAGTATCAATCCAAGGACCTAAAAATGCAAGAAATTTTCTAGTACCATCTGATTCTTCATCAAAATCAAAATATACATTTTCTCCTTGAATATTTTTATGCACAGAAGCTACATCTAGTAGCTTTTCATTCTTGAAATCTTCTGTAAGTTTACTCTTTAATGCATCTGGTATATCTTCTGGAAGTATTGCAGAGTCAAAATCTTCCTCTGTAATTTTTAATTCTTCTATATCTAGATCAGCTACATTCAAAAATTTATTTATTAACTTTTTGTATTGTTCTTGCCCGTATAATTCATAAGTAAAATTAGGATCTAGTCTTGCTGTGCTTTCTAATACATGAACATCTTCATTAAACCAATCATATATTGGTCTTAATTGTTCACTATTTAACTGAATTGCAGTTGATAAAAACAATGCATTTTCACGTGTTGATTCAGCCCATATTTTTTTATTTCCTGCAAGTTTTGAACCAAAATACCAATCAGTTTTTTCTTTATTTTGGTTATATTCTCTTTCAAACCAGGTTTGCGAAACTCCTTCAGGAAATGCATATAGCCACTCTTCCAGTATAATCTCATTGTTTAACATAAATCCATATTGATATCTGATATTTTTAGAAATAAAGATGATTTCAAATTCTGTTGGCTCTTCTTTGGTTTCATTATCCAATAAAAAAGGTGTAATAGGTAGCTTTGTCCCTCTTTTTATTTTTGATTCTGAATCTAAAACTATTTTTTGCATAGTTTTCATTGCTTTTAAAAGATTACTTTTTCCAGACGCATTAGGTCCATAAATAGTTGCACTACTAAGAAGTTTAATCGGTTTCTTTTTTTCAGGGGTAATAAATGTATTAGTTTTTTCTAGCTCTTTAGCACTTGACTTTACCATTGATAATGTCTGTTCTTCTTTTATAGAACGATAATTCTTAACTTTAAATTCAATTAGCATAGATTTAGCCTTTTTATTAATTAATTGGCATATTTTAACGTATTTTTGCAAAAAAGTTAATTTGATTAGGTCTTCATGCTATTTTATTGACTGATTTTACTTTTCAGTTGTTTTAGTTTAGTATTTAATTCTACTTTTTTCTATTAAACTGTTTTTCTTTTGACCTTTTTGCCTTTAATAGGTCATATTGTTTTTGTAGTTTTCTAGTTGTTTATGTGTTTAACCTGATCCCTTGAGAGAACCTTGGTAGGAAGTATTGTTTGGTATTCATGCTGGAATGAACCCTATAAACTCAATAGGTCTCTGTCTGTCTCATGTTTTTTAGTAGCTTTATTTGGAAGTGGCTTTTTCGTATTTTTAGATTTTCCAGTACTTGGAGTCAGTTTTTAGCTTGAATTATTGTACGTTTTTTGTACGTAAATAGCTCTATATTATGTATATATTTTGCAGACCAAGAAGCAATTCCATAAACTTACAAAGCCCATAGTTTGGGATCAACTTAGATAAATAGGCGTATTTTAGATGAATTATTAGTTTTTGTAAAAACTAATTCAATTCTCCTAGGGGTCACCACTATTAATCTATATTTATTCACATATAATGCCAACATGGTGAAGCAAAATTTTGGCTTGACCCTCAAATCGAATTAGCACAAAATTATAAATTAACATAAAAAGAGCTTAATGAAGTTAAAGAGCATTTTGATGACTTTATTCAAGCAATGGGAGAAACACTTTGGAAATTGAAGTAACAAATATATCTAATCATGGGCTATGGATATTGTCTAATGAAAAAGAATACTTCTTATCTTATGAACAATTTCCTTGGTTTAAAGATAAAACTATAAATGATATTACTAATGTAGAAAGCTTTGAATAAGGTCATCTTTATTGGCTCCCTTCGTAAGTTATCTGCTGGTTTTAGTATATCACAAAACTTATATTGATGTCCTCGTAAGCTCATCTTAGCTTCCTTATTAAGCGGATCTACCAAATCTTAGAAAAATCAAACTCTAATTTCTGGGAACACTCTTTTATCTTAAACGCTACGACCTCATCACTAGCATCACATACCTTGATATACCTGCCCTCTTTTAACTCGTAAACTTTTGCTATCTCTTCGTCAGGGTCAACGATGATGTAGTAGTTTACACCCTCTTGTTCATACAGGTCATACTTTAGACCTTTATCTTTCTTCGCTGTGCTTTTTGAGAGAATTTCAAAGATGATACGAGGTGCTTTTGTGATATAGGCTTCATTTTTAGGTTCATGGCAGATGACAGAATTGTCGGGTTGGACGACTGTATCCTCTGCTATTTTCCAGTCCACTGGCATAAGAACCTGGCATTTTTTGAAATCATTAAATATATTTTGTAACTGCCATCCTATTTTGCTTGAGATGTTTTGATGCTTAATCATAGGAGCAGGACTCATACAGTAAGCCTGTCCGTATATAAGCTCCCAGTCATTGCCCTCCCAATTTTTATAATCATCATAGGTATAATATGGTAAATCTTCTAGTTGTAAAACACCCATTTTTTCCCTTATTTAGTTAATCCACTCCAGATAAAATCAAAATCAAAGTCTATAGAACATTTTGATAGCTCAAAGAGATAATGCTCATCATGAAAATCTGCTATCTTTCTATACGCACCCTCTATAAGTTCATACGATTTTACTTTTCTTGACTTTGGATAGACGAGGTTATAATACTTGACGCCCTCTTTTGCGTAGAGGTCAAATTTAAGTATCTCATCTCTTGCGGCCGTTGACTTTGAGCTTATCTCGAAGATGATTTCAGGGGAGCGTGTGAGTTTTCCTTTTGGCTTATAACATATCACCATCACATCAGGGCGGACTACTGTATCATCTGAAAATTCGACATCACATTCATAGACTACACTGCACTTTTTACAAGTATCTAGCGCTTCATCGAGTGCTCTATGTATTTTTCCACTTATACTCTGATGCTCAAAACTAGGGCTAGGTGCCATAGCGTAAGCATCACCATATATAAGCTCCCAATCTCCTTCCCAAAGTTCATAATCAGATATAGTATATTTTTCTTCATAAGCTATAGATGACAAGCGCTCTCCTTGAGATGGTGTTCTTGAAGTATTGTAGCATAACTCTAACTCTTCGAAAGCTTCTCCATAAGGGTGTGTATCTTTTTTTCGTCTTTATAAAGCGTATATATTTTTTGTACATAAGCCTGCAGCAGAAGTTTCATATCGTTATTGTCATTGACATTAAAATCACTACGCATCTCTTGCTCTAAAAAAGGGGCAAAATCTTCATCAATGTCAATATCGTAACGTTTTGCGTTCACAGTGAGGCTGATCTTTTTTGTCATGCAGTACCGACTAACCTAAGATACTCTCAATTTTAGAGACAATCTCTTCGATCTCTAAATCTTTCATAGCGATCTCTTCACGCAGACGTTCAATTTCTGCTTGTTTGCCGCCATTTTCATTGCGAAGATGATCAATCTCACCCTGAAGGTCTTGATGTTTTTGTATCATGTGGTTTACTTTATCACTAAGTCTGTCCAAAGTTGAGCGTTCTTCCATAGGTAAATATCCTTAAAATGTATTAGTTATAATTCTAGCATACTTCTTACATGTAAAAGGTATGAAGTGAGAAAATATCAGCCACTTCTAGCTTGATATGCTACAATTACCTCATGATGAAAAAAATTCTCCTTCTTGAAGACGATGCACTCCTTGGTCAAACTGTTGAAGAGCTCTTAGTCAATGAAGGCTATAGGGTTGACTGGGCGCTTGATGGAGAAGAGGCGGCTGAACTCTCATATGAGAATAAGTATGCGCTTTATGTTTTTGATGTCAATGTACCGCTGTTAGACGGATTTGAACTGCTTGAGTCTTTACGTGAAGCGCGTGACACCACACCAACACTTTTTATGAGTGCTCGCATTGATTTAGAGAGTATTGCGAAAGGGTTTAAGTCAGGCGCTTTTGACTACATCAAAAAACCTTTTTTTCCTCAAGAACTCCTGATTCGTATCAATGCAAAAATCGGCTCAGTCCAAGAACTACTGACGTGTGGAGAGATAGCGTTTAACCCTTTTTCAAAAGAGGTACGACACCGTGGTAAGCTTGTCGCCTTTGGTGAGGTCCAGCTGCAGCTTTTAGAGCTTTTTATGCGCGAGAAAGGACATATTATCGATCAAGATATTTTATTAGAGTGTCTTGAGCACCCTTCTTCGGCCGCTTTGCGTGTCGCTCTTAGCAAACTCAAACAAAATACGGGTTTTAATATCAAAAATATTCGTGGCGTAGGGTACACACTTGAGACCTGTTGAACGGGAGTCTTTTTTAAAAAGTTTTGCTCTTTTTTTTATCTCCTTAACACTGCTCGCGGGTCTGCTTTACTATTTTCAATTTTCTAAAGAGCAAAAAGCAGTTGATGAGACTGTCTTAAACAAAATGCGTTTATGCAGTTTTGACCTTACATGTAAAGAATTTGATATTGATTTTGTCTTTGATAAATCCCAAAACCTTTACACACTACAATCTAATGAGAATGCCTATTTTTCATTTTTTCCTATCTCTCAAAGTGATGAGTATATTTTGAAGTTTAGTTATTCTATAAACAGCTATAAAAAAGAGCTGAAGAAGATACGCCATGAGCTTCTTAAAACATTTTTATTGATTCTCCTTGTCATCGCCATACTCTCTGCACTCTTTTCATTTTATGCACTCTATCCGCTTCGTAGTGCCTTACATGTGACACGAGAATTTGTCCGTGATATTTTGCATGACTTTAACACCCCGCTCGCCGCTCTTCGGCTTAATATTGCCATGCTTAAAGATGAGATTGGCGACAATACTAAAATAACGCGTATTGAACACGGTATTGCAACCACACTTTCACTTCAAGAAAATATGCGCTCGTATCTTGAACAACATGCAAAAGACCCTGAATCCTTTACGCTTTACACTCTTCTTCAATCGCAAATTGTCTTACTTCAGAAGCTCTATCCTAAGATTGTCTTCACACTTGAAGACAATGATTTAGCACTCTATTGTAACCGTGATGCGCTAGCACGCATTGTTGATAATCTTCTTAATAATGCGGCTAAGTACAATAGAAAAGAGGGTGAAGTTCGCATTAAAATCGATAGTAAACGCGCTAGCTTGCAGATTAGTGATACGGGACACGGTATTAAAAATCCAAAAAAGATCTTTCGACGTTTCTATACCGAACATAAAGAAGGCATGGGTATTGGTCTGCACATTGTTAAAAAACTTTGTGATGAGATGCACATTAACATCGATGTTCAGAGTCAAGACAAAGTGGGTTCTACATTTACACTTGATCTCTCGAAGCTAACACAGCGCTAATGCTTTTGTGTCACAATAGCATCATTAGAAAATGACAAAGGAGCTATGATGAAACCTTTATTGATACTATTTATGATAAGCTTATCACTACTCAACGCTGTAGAACTCACGCTTGATGAGCAGATTACACAACTTCAAAACGCCGATACTAAAGAGCGTTTTGGGCTCATGAACGCTCTGAAAATTAGAATTTCTACTATGAATGCAAGGGAGCGTTCTCAAGCCATTACACAACTAAAAATTCAGATGCATGAAAACAAAAATGCAGGAAATAGTGCTGCGATGCAAGGCCCAAAACAGATGATGGCGTCTGATCAGATGCAGCAGATGAACAGACAAAACCATAACCAAGGTTCGAAATTCGGTACGGGTACCCCTAATAACAGCGGTGGTAATGGAACGGGACATTCTAAAAAATGATATTCTAATGCAAGAGCGCTTATACGCTTTACTTCTTTTACCTCTTTTACTCTTTGCCTACAGTGACAGCGATATGGATGGTGTAGAAGATAGTTATGACAACTGCCCTGGAACCCTGTTTTCAGAGCTCGTTGATGCACAAGGCTGCACCATACGCTCACTTGAGAGTCCGCATCATTTTAATCTTATTGGCGGACTCTCTTATGGACAGCGTGATCAATACACGCTTCAAGAGAGTGATTCACTAAGCAGCTCTTTACAGCTCGATTACTATTATAAGCGCTTTAGTGTACAACTTGTGCTATCAACCTATAGTTTTGAAGAAGAGAGTGGCCTCAATGATACGACCTTAGGGCTTTTTTACGGCTTTTCACTACTAAACAATCTCAATCTTCGTTTAGGTGCAGCAGTGATTCTTCCTACCTATGAAACGGGTCTAAACAATGAAGCGACTGACTACACGGGGAGTGCTGAGCTTATCTATTCCTTTGATGATAACACGCTTTTTACAGGCATCTCACATACCTTAGTCAAGGACAAAGATGTCGAAACCATAGCGTATAAAGATAGTAATGCATTTAGTTTCGGTTATGGGCACTATTTCTCATCAAAATTTTATGCGAGTGGTGCGTATTATTACTCTGATGGTATCTATGTTGATGTTGAGAGTATTCAAAACACTTCAGCTTACATGTACTACGCTATAGACAATAATCTTTTCACCACTTTCACCTACTCTTATGGGCTTACTGATACTGCTAATGAGCATTTTGTAGAGCTTAGATTAGGATATTACTACTAACGTATTCACTTACACTTCACTAACACTCCTAAGTCATACTACC
>JAYEGP010000307.1:0-29805 GCA_034659135.1 Campylobacterota bacterium | reverse complement strand
CTTGATCAAGAGTCAGTGGTTTGTTTCGATACGCACGTTCATGGACAAAGTTCTTTACTTTTTTAAGCCAGAGATGATTTTCAATATCAGGACTATTGTAAGCACTATCTGCAAAAAGACGTTTATCAGTATGATCAATGAGTTCACAGGCTTTTTGTGAATCATGAACACTAGCACTGCTAGTGGTAAAGTTGGTAATGAATTTTGTTTGTGCATCCACTTTGATATGATTCTTGTAGCCATAATGACGTTCATCGTTTTTCTTTGTCCATCTCGCATCACAATCTTTTTGAGCTTTCTTGTTTGGATTCTCTTCAAAACTCTCTGGAGTATTGCCCTGTTTGATGGCGTCATTCTCTTCACGGGAGTTACGTTGCCTTGGAACATTAACAAAGGATGCATCGACGATACTCCCTTCTTTGGCGATAATACCATTGTGCATCAGTTGAGCTGTAAAGAGTGTGTAGAGCTTGTCTGAGAGCTTATGCTCTTTGAGCTGTTCTTTAAATACCCATATTGTCTTCTCATCAGGAACTTTGTCACCTATCTGCAATCCGATAAACTGTTGGAATGAAAGTCTGTCTTTGATCTGGAATTCTGTCTGCTCATCACCGAGATTGTAATAGCGTTGTAAGATGATAATTTTAAACATCATGAGTCTGTCAAATGGTGGACGACCGCCGGGTGCTTTTGGCTCTACATATAAGGCTGATTCTATCGGTTCTCGAAATATCTCCCAATCAATCACTGCATCTAGTTTCTGTAACGGTGGATTATGTGCGTTGATCTTCTCTAATTGAAACTCGTAATCGAACAAACCTGCCATTTGCTTCTCACTTTATCTGTTTTTATAGATATTTTATCGTTTTTACGGTTTAATGCCTCTTAGAGGGTAGTTTTTAGAGGTGCCCTAGATTTTTTAAGAGAAAATATACTGAATCAATCTTTAGACTCGCTTTCCTCATAGCAAAAAAATATTTTGAACAATTAATTAAGCCCTATAAATAGGAGTTTATTAATTAATGTTTTAATGTAATATAGTAAGTAGATGTATTCATATAATTCTTCAATAATAGTTTTAGAAAGTAATAATTGTACTTAATAAAAAGTGATTTTTTGCAGCAATTTTAAAAATAATAGCAATTTAAAATGTAATCGGAAGAGAAATTGAAAATTATTTTATTGGAAATAGGTTGGAATTTAATTTATATCGGAATTCTTAAGAAGTTAATTAATAGACTTTAAAGTACCTATTTTAGGGGTTTTCTAATGGCTCCGGATACTGGATTCGAACCAGTGACCAAGTGATTAACAGTCACCTACTCTACCGCTGAGCTAATCCGGAATAAGTTCTTTTCAAGAGTGGCGGACAGCGAGGGATTCGAACCCTCGGTACCCTTACGAGTACGCATCCTTAGCAGGGATGTGGTTTCAGCCAACTCACCCAGCTGTCCATAGCTTAAAAAGAGGAGGAATTATACTTTGACAAAGATAATAAATACCTTAAAATGAATCTAATTCTAAAAGTATTTTCTTCACAACTGTTTCAGGGTCCTCTGAACGATAAATAGGGCGTCCTACAACAATAAAATCTACTTTCGCTTCATTGGCTACATCAAGTGTGGCGACACGTTGCTGATCACCGGCATCTTCACCAAAAGGACGGATACCTGGAGTTAGCGTTACAAACTTATCTGCAGTGATGTTTTTTATAGATGCACTTTCAAAAGCACTACAGACGACACCGTCAAGTCCACTTTCAAAAGTATCTTTTGCAAATTGATCTGCCTTTGTTGCAATAGAACCACCATATACTGCTTTAAAACCAGACTCATCAAATGAAGTCAAGGCTGTTACAGCTAACACCATAGGACGGTTTTCATACTTTTCTAAACGTGCCATCACTTCACGCATCGCTTTTTTACCAGCAGATGCATGAACATTAAACATCTGCACACCAAGATTCATAATAGATTCAGCTGCATCTGCCATAGTGTTGGGAATATCATAAAGCTTTAGATCTAAAAAGATTTTAAAATCAGGATTAATTGCTTTAATAGCCTCTATAAAAGGTTTACCGTCACGAATATAAGATCGTAGGCCAACTTTTAACCATACGGGATAATTTTTAATTTTTTCTACAAGTATGAGATTTTCTTCCATTGTTGGGAGATCGAGTGCGACACAGAGTTCCATTTTTTACCTTCGTATGTAATATGACATTATACCTATTAGTACTTTTTTTGTATCATACGGAAAAAGGATTATAGTTATGACAAAAGAAGAACTTTTCACATCAATTGACGCACAGATCGCTGCACAACTTTATACCTACCAGTCTCATCCCGATAATGATCTTTTTGCAATTTTAGAAGATATTGTTTATCATGGAGATTTTGAAGCATTTAAAGCGGTTTTTGAAACCGGTGTTGATGTCAATATTCAAAACAGATATGGCTGGACACCTTTGCATATTGCTATTCGTCGCAACCATCGCAATATGGTTGAGTATCTACTTGACAAAGGTGCAGATATCAATAAAGTTGATGGCGTAGGTTGGACACCGCTTATGGAAGCTATTATGGATAATATGACTGATCTTTGTGGGCTGTTAGTCGAACGTGGTGCCGACAAGAGTATTGCCAATCAACGTGGTGCTACAGCAGGAATGCTAGTTCAGAAGTTTGGAAGACAATCTATGGCGCAGTTTTTTTAAGAGAGAGATTACATGTAAGCACAAGCTTACATGTAAAGCAGTGATTACATCATACAAGAGTTAAGAGTTGATTCAATCGTTTCAACAATGGATGGATCTTCAAGTGTAGAGATATCTTGAGTAATCTCTTCGCCTTTTGCAATTGCGCGAAGAATACGACGCATGATTTTCCCCGAACGCGTTTTTGGAAGTCCCGGAACAAAGACCATATCATCGCAAAGTGCGATATTACCGATCTCTACTTTAATAATACTATTGATCTCTTTAACAAGCTCAACCTCTTGTGCAATAGTATCTTCACCTTTCATAACAATATAAGCAAAGATTCCTTCCCCTTTAAGATCATGTGGCTTACCCACTACAGCGACTTCAGCAACACCTGCGTGTTTTTTGATCGCTGACTCAACTTCAGCAGTTCCCATACGGTGACCCGATACATTAATGACATCATCTGTACGACCCGTAATAGTAATATACCCCTCATCATCATAATTCGCACCATCACCTGTAAAGTAAACGGGCTTACCATCTTGAGAAACATCACCAAAATACGATTTTTCGAAACGTTCAGGATCACCCCAAACTCCACGAATCATTGAGGGCCAAGGACGGGTCACACACATATAGCCACTTTCGCCTTTTCCTACTTTTTCACCCGTTTGGGGATCTAAGATCTCTGCCATAATTCCTGGAAGTGGAAATGTCGCACAGGCAGGTTTAATCGGTGTTGCCCCTGGCAGCGGAGAGACAATATGCCCACCTGTCTCTGTCTGCCAATAGGTATCCACAATAGCACATTGACTCTGACCTACCTCTTCATAGTACCATTTCCATGCTGGAGGATCAATAGGTTCGCCAACAGTTCCAAGCACTTTGAGTGAACTCATATCATATTTACCTGGTTCATCTTCACCCATTTTATGTAAAACACGAATCGCTGTCGGAGCGGTATAGAACTGATTAATTCTATGATTTTCTACCATTGCCCAAGGACGACCTGCATCGGGAAATGTGATAACACCTTCAAACATAACAGTCGTCGCACCCATTGCGAGTGGGCCATACACGATGTAGGTGTGACCTGTAATCCATCCCACATCAGCTGTACACCAGTAGGTATCATTCTCTTTTACATCAAACACCCACTCCATAGTCATCTGGGCCCAAAGAATATATCCAGCAGAGTTATGTTGAACCCCTTTTG
Source organism: Campylobacterota bacterium (assembly GCA_034659135.1). GTDB lineage: Bacteria > Campylobacterota > Campylobacteria > Campylobacterales > Sulfurimonadaceae > S010-53. Next base: position 25,885 of record JAYEGP010000307.1, on the reverse strand, counting down.
GTTTTCCTGTTGAACCTGATGTATACAGCAAGAAAAGTGGATCTTCAGCATCCATAACTTCAGCTTCACAGTGTGCAGATTTATTTTTAATGAGTTCGTTATAAGAGTAATCACGCCCTGCTACCCAAGTAACATCTTCATGATTTCTCTCTATTACAAGAACTTTTTTTACAGGTGAGCTTTCTGTTATCGCCGCATCAACAACAGGCTTTAACATATATGGCTTCGTTTTTCTGTAAGCACCATCAGCAGTAATAACCACTTTTGCTCTCGCATCTTCGATTCTATCTTTTAAAGCTTCTGAAGAGAATCCGCCAAATACAATAGAGTGAATCGCACCAATTCTAGCACAGGCGAGCATTGCATACGCCGCTTCTGGAATCATCGGCATATAGATAACAACGCGATCACCTTTTTTGACATCAAAATCTTCTTTTAAAAGGTTTGCAAATCTATTAACATTTTTATAAAGATCTAAATAGGTAATGGTCTGAACATCGCCTCTATCCCCCTCAAAAATAATCGCGGCCTTATTTTTACGAGACACTAAATGACGATCAATACACTGTTGCGCTACGTTTAATTTACCTCCATCAAACCATTTAACAAAAGGAGCATTTGATTCATCTAAAGTATTCGTAAAAGGTTCAACCCAGTCAATCTTCTCTTTGGCATACGAACCCCAAAAACCTTCATAATCCTCGCTTGCCCAATCTTGAAGTGCTTGGTACTCACACATATTCTTAATACGCGCATCGGCTGCAAACTCACGATTTGGTTTAAATACCGTCTTTTTTCCTTCACTCATTATTGTCCTTTGTTTTAATTTTTAATTTCAAAAATATCATTGCTGTCATGATGGCATCATTGACTGAATTATGGTGCCCCATACTAGGTATATTTAAATCTTGCATGATTTTATCAAAGCGTAAATCAATATTCCCTTGAGGGATCAAAGCAGTTTTTTTCTCAAAGTACAGACCTGAAACTTCAATCTTTTCATTAGGCAAGCTGATACCTAACCAAGGTTTTACATAACGCTCTATCATGGCAATATCAAACTCCAGATAATACCCTACCAAAGGTCGTGATCCGATAAAGTTTAAAAACTTCTCTATCGCAACCTTTGGTTCTACGGCATTTTCAAGATCGCATGGTCTGATATGGTGTATCGTAATACTTTTTTCATCAATAGCACCTGATGGCTTAAGAGTGTACTCAAAAGTTTCTGAGGTAATAATCTTATTGTCCTTAATCTTCACGGCTCCGATAGAAAGTATCTCATCTTCTTTAGGATTTAAGCCTGTTGTCTCGGTATCATAAACAATATATTCACCTTCAATAGCTGAATCAAAAAGAAAAGAAAAGCTCTCATCTTTAAGGCGCTTTCTATTACGAGATTTTAACCAGTTTGCAAACATTACATCACCATATTAAGATGAAAATGATAACTTAAGAACTTTTTAAATGTATTAACAACTTTAAAACTCTCTTTGAGTAAATCACGTTCATTTTTTTCAAGTTTTTTAGGATTGATATAATTACCACTTAACATTGGATCAAGCTGTTTAAGCTGATAATGTAAACGAATACCTAAAAGTGTATCAAAGGCTTCCATCAACTCTGTTGCATGTTTTTTGTCAAGGAGTCCATGGTTATTTAATGCTTTAATACGCTCTATAGTATTCGTCTCTTCAAGTTTGTATTCCAACGACAAAGTACGAATACCATGAACCAAGGCGAAGATTTCCCCTTTTTTAATGTCAAGTTCACTTTTATGTTCATTAGAGCCATAGACAAAACCAAAAATATGCGATATCGGCGTCTCAAATTCCAATGCAGCTTTAGCAATATGGGCAAGATTATCATCATGTCCATCAAAACGAGAATAGAGATAATCTCTTACATGTAAGAGTAACTTTTCATCTCCTGCGATAGCCTTAGCATCTAAAAAAATTGACAATGCTTGTAAACATTCATGATGTAGTGTATCTACCCACGTATCAATAAGCTGATGAAACTCACTAACGCTACGTCTCCAGTATGGATTTGTCACCATAACATTACCAGAGCATTGTGGAAACCCTATCTCTTGGAGTTTCGTATTAAAATCTATCATATAGGGTTCAAAATCTTCAACAACCTCATCAGCAATTATCAAAGCATTGTCTTGATCGGTACGTAGCAGTTGCTCTTCTCTTCCTTCACTTCCCATAATAATGAGTACACACTTTTGACGCAAATGTTCAGGCACTGAAAATTCAAATACCTTTTCCATCATCTTAGCATTAAGTTCACTTACCAATTTACTGATATAACGAACTTTAACCCCTTTAGATGAGAGTGATTTCACGAGATTAAGAAGATCGCGTCCGATGAGTTGGAGCTGCTCAGTATCGCTCGCTTTACTAATCTGCATAGCAATGAGATGTGAATGTGATGCAAAATGGCTTAGGAGGTCAAGCTGTTCTAGTATACCAACAATACCACCCTCTTCTACAACAACAAGGCGTTTAATTCCATGCTTGGTAAAGAGTAAGAGTGCATTAAATAAAAAATCCTGTTTTTCAATCGTAATAAGGGGAAAACTCGCAATATCAGAGATGGGATTTTTACGAGAGAGATTACCTAAAAGGACACGTTCTCGAAGATTAGTATCCGTTACAATTCCTAATTGATCTTCATTTTTGACAATAATAACTTTGGCATTTTTTTCTGACATGATAGAAAATGCGTCAAATATGCTTACATTCGCATCAACAATACAAGGCGTATGAAGAAATATTTCATCAATACGCGCAACCATAAAGGGTGTCAATTCATTGTGAGTATGACGATGTTTTAGCTGTTGATGCCTTGAAGCAAAATCTTGCATGTAATAATTTTTAAATGCAGGGATATCTTGAAGAAGGTTTAAAAAAGTCTCTTTAGGTAGTTCATAGCAGATGAGATCTTCTTGCACCACAAATCGGCTCTTTGTCTCACTATAAATCAGGGCATTGGCATCAAAACTATCACCATCTCCATAAACATTATGAAGCTCATCATCAACGAGTTCGTTCACACGACCTTTGATAACAATATAAAGTACCTCAGTTGCGAGTGTTGAAGAAATCAGCACGGTCTCTTTGGGATAGTAAGCGATATCCATAGCACCCATAACCTGCTTAAGCTCGGATGAGCTAAGAAGATCAAAAGGGTGCAAAGATGAGATAAGCTCTTGTTGATCTAACGTACTCACACTTTACCTTTTTAATGATCTACTGCGCCTTCGGCACCGATACCCGTTTGAGAGCGTACGAACTGTGCTTCATAAGCCTCAATTTCTTTAGCTGCATTTTCACTGCTATCTGTAATAGAGAAAAACCAGATACCGACAAAGGCTACCGTTACCGAAAAGAGTGCCGGGTATTTATATGGGAAGATCGCTTCTGCATTTCCTAAAATCTGCACCCAAACAATCGGACCAAGAATGACAAGTAGTACTGCAGTAGCTAGACCTAAAGATCCACCAATAACCGCACCACGTGTTGTTAATTTTTTCCAATACATAGAGAGAAAAAGAATGGGGAAGTTAGCTGACGCTGCGATTGCAAATGCTAGACCGACAACAAACGCGATATTTTGTTTCTCAAACATAATACCCATAGCAATGGCGATAATACCAAGGGCTACCGTTGCGATTCGAGACACTTTCATCTCTGCCATACCGTCTGCTTTACCTTTTTTGATAACAGAAGCGTAAAGGTCATGCGAGATTGCCGAAGCACCGGCAAGTGTCAGACCTGAAACAACCGCTAAAATTGTTGCAAATGCCACTGCTGAGATAAAACCTAGGAAGAGATCGCCACCCACTGCATGTGAAAGGTGAATCGCTGCCATATTGTTACCACCAAGAATTGGTGCCCCACCATCAACGGCTTGTTTTGCAAGATCAAGATACTCAGGGTTTTTAAATACCATCACAATGGCACCAAAACCGATGATGAAGGTCAAGATATAGAAATAACCGATAAAACCTGTTGCATAGAAAACTGATTTACGCGCTTCTTTCGCATCGCCAACCGTAAAAAATCTCATGAGAATATGTGGAAGACCTGCGGTACCAAACATAAGAGCTATCGCAAGAGAGATTGCCGAGACGGGATCACTGACCAGACCACCCGGACTCATAATTTCAATACCTTTCATCTCTGTCGCTGTTGCAAAAAGTGAAGCAAAACTAAAGTCGAAGTGTGCCATAACAGCAACCGCCATAAATGTCGCACCAGAAAGCAGCAAGAACGCTTTAATAATTTGTACCCACGTTGTTGCAAGCATACCACCGAATGCAACGTATGCAATCATCAAGGCACCAACAAGAATAACCGCTACTTCATATTGAAGACCAAAAAGAAGTTGAATCAATTTACCCGAACCGACCATCTGAGCGATAAGATACAAAATAACTGTCGCAATAGAACCTGAAGCCGCAAGTGTACGGATCGGAGTCTGACGTAAACGATACGACGCCACATCGGCAAAGGTATATTTACCAAGGTTACGTAACTGTTCCGCAATCAAGAATAAAATGATAGGCCAACCTACTAAGAATCCGATGGAGTAGATAAGACCATCGTACCCTTTGAGATAAACAAGTCCAGAAATTCCTAAGAATGATGCCGCTGACATATAGTCACCTGCAATGGCCATACCATTTTGAAACCCCGTTATACCACCACCGGCAGTATAGAAATCTTTTGCTGTTTTTGTACGTTTTGCCGCCCAGTAAGTAATACCAAGAGTACCACCCACAAACAGTAAGAACATCACAATTGCAGACATGTTTAATGATTGTTTTTCAACCTCACCTTCAAGTGCTCCAGCTGCGAATAACATTACAAATGAAAGCGCTAAAAATAAAAACAGACGAGCCATCATCTACTCACCCATCGCTTTATCTTTAATTTTTTGAGTCAGATCATCAAACTCAGTGTTGGCACGTTTAACGTAAATACCTGTTAAGGCAAAAGCAAAAATGATGACGGCAATACCTATAGGAATTCCTACTGTAGTAACCGAATCATCGCCTAGTGGGGTACCTAGTACACTTGGATTAAATGCAATCGTTAAGATGAATGCAAAATAGACAACAAGCATTGCAATCGTAAGTTTCCATGCAAACTTGCTGCGTTCACTGACGAGTCTTTGAAAATTTGGATCAGATTTGATCTGATCTACCATATTTTGTTCCATAAGAGTCCTTTTCGTAGAAATCACATCTCTTGCTATGCGTTTTCAATGCTTAGGAATCAAAATTAAATAAAACATAAATCTTAGCGTACTCTTTTAGCCCTAGTCAAACGATTTTAATCGTCGCGTAGCTAAGGCTATGCTCCTCATAAAATAGTGTGACTAGAACTAAAATAGCAATCGCTTAGATTTACATTTTATTCAATTCTGATTCCTTATCTCTAACCTCTAAATTGTGATTATACAATCCCCTTAAGAAAAATCAACTATAATTTCAAAAATTATAAACGGAGAATTTACTTATGTTTGGAAAAGAGCTTAAAACTTACGACGTTTCTGCTGAAGAGATGGCAAGCTACCAATGGGCAAAGATGGAGACTGAAAAAGGAACAATCTGGCTTAAACTCTACAATGATGAGACACCAAATACCGTAGCTAACTTTGCAGCACTTATTAAAGACGGTTACTATAATGATCTTAATTTTCACCGTGTGATTCCAGGATTTATGGCTCAGGGTGGTTGTCCTCATGGTACGGGTACAGGTGGTCCAGGTTGGGCAATTCCATGTGAAACGGCATTAAATAAGCACAAGCACGTTAAAGGAACACTCTCTATGGCTCATGCGGGTCCAAATACAGGTGGAAGTCAGTTTTTTATCTGTTTTGCTAACACACCACACCTTGATGGTGTTCACACGGTTTTTGGCGGAATCGAAGCTGATGATGAAGATTCAATGGCAGTTCTTGACAGTATTGAAGGTCAAGATAAGATCAATACCGTTGAAGTCCTAGCAGAGCGCGATTAAGTCTTAACATGCTCGTGCATATCTGCTGTAGCGTTGATTCGCACTTCTTTTTAGAAAAATTACAAGCAGATTATCCGCAAGAGAAGCTCACGGGCTTCTTTTACAACCCCAACATTCACCCCTACTCCGAATACCGATTACGTTATCTTGATGTCAAGCGTTCATGTAAAACTTTAGGCATTAAGCTTATTGAAGGCGACTACGATTATGAAAACTGGCTTCAAGCGGTTCGCGGTTTGGAAAAAGAGCCTGAAAAAGGCGAACGCTGTGCGGTCTGTTTTGATAAACGTTTTGATGTCAGTGCCCATAAGGCGCTAGAGATGGGGGAAAAAAAATTCACAACAACACTACTTGTCAGTCCTCTAAAGTCCCAACAGCAGCTTAAAGTCAGCGGCGATGCATTTTATGAGAGTCATGGCGTGGAGTTTGTTGCTGTCGATTATCGTAGTGGTGGGGGAACGCAAGATCAATCCCGTGTCACGAAAGAGCAACAGCTCTACCGTCAAGATTACTGTGGCTGTCTTTTTGGACTCACTATGCAACGTGATCAGCAAGATAAGTTGATGGATGAGATGTTCTCGCCACTCAATCAAAACATATTACCAGCGTCTATTGAAGAGCGTCTCGAGATGTACGAGCATCGTATGAATTTAGATAACGAAGGTATTGCATATCGCATCGTTAAAGAGAAGTTTTTAAATTATCGACAGTTTACATGTAAGATGCTTGTAGGTAAAAACACGGCTATAGCCGTTCATGCTCTAGCTTACTCAACCCTGCCTCGTAAACGTGCCCAAGGCAGAATCGAATATAGCATTGAAAATACCTACTATATGAACCGTGATGACATTCGACTTATTAGCCTTAAAACGTACAATGCATTAGCAGAGACAAACTTCTTACATGTAAGCGAGCTTATCTACAAAACACCTTCACTTGAGAAAGAGTTACATGTAAGAGATATGCTTACATGTAAGGCTTATGACTTGAGCCCTATTTTTATAGTTGAAAGTATCCCTGAAGGGAAATTCACCCTCACACTTGATGCTAAAACTTACGAAGATACTAAAGAGAAGTTAATCATTCTCTAAACCATAAACCTTAAACCTTAAAATCTCTGCTCATAGTTTACGAATAGGTGCGTACCTTCTCGCTCAACTCCACCATTAGTCATATAGTAATAACTCGGTTGTTTCACCTTAGCGTCAAAGAGATTTTTAACCGTAAAACGGAGGTGACTCTGTGGTGTCATTTTGAAAGTAACACTCTGATCAAAAACATGATACGCATCAACACTTGGATCCATATCTGGATCTTCATTCACCCATTTTAACTCCGTAGGGGTTGTTTCAGAAAAATAACGCCATGTTGTCCCAAGGGAGAGCTTATTACTAGGTTTAAAGATGTACATCGCTTTAAACATCACCTTAGAGATGTCAGGCATACTTGTAGTGACTGGAAGTTCCCACCCTCCATCAACTCTCTCTATAGGTTCTTCGGGAATAGTATATTCAGCATCAATATAGGTGGCATTAAAATAAAAATCATGTGCACGTTTCGTTTTAAAATAATACTCAAATTCAATACCCTGACTGATTCTGTGATCATAATTTTGATACCCAGGTTCTGTGGTAAAATCTTCTTCAAGATCGATGACATTACTCAGTTGTGAGTAAAAAAGATTTAATAATAATCTATGGTTAAAATTAGGAGCGTAAATGGCTACGGCTTCATAGGTATTTGTCTCTTCGGGATTCATATTGCTATCACCTTCACGGTAGTTAATATGACCATTGGCATAGGCTTCAATGAACGTTGGAGCTCGAAATGCAGAACCATACAGAAGTTTAAAAATAGTACTCTCCGTAGCTCTATAGACAATTGCAGCACGCTTACTGAGATTAAAACCAAAATCAGAGTAATTATCAGCACGTAGGCCAAGAACAATATCAACATCTTCACTAACAGATATCAAATCCTGAACATACGCATAAACAAGGGTACGGCTCAGATTATCTTTGAGTTTTTTTGTAGTAGGATTTGCCCAAAATGCGGGTTCATTTTCTTCGTTGTAACGAAAAGAGTCATACTCTTCATGATTGACAATGGCATCATAATTTTCAGTAATACTACGCTCTACGCTGTTGTCATAATTATCATAAGTCACTTTAGCATAACGAGCGCCCACACCTAATAAAATATCGTTAGCGCCATATTCTGGGAGTCTTAAAATGGATTCTAACTCAAAATTTTGCTCATGATTCTCCTCTTTAAAAACAAAACCCTCTTGCATATCAATATCGACTCTTGCAAACTTGTATGCAGTACTATCTCTCGAATAAACATTAGCATCAATTACAGATTCTCTATGTGAAAAAATAGCTTTAGTTTCAAGCTTGTAATCATTCATTGCCGTTTTATAAGAGAGCTGTGAAAAAAGATAAGCGTTTTCATGATACTGATCACGATCATCTATCGGATCAAATTGACCTTCAAAACTGTAAAAGTTGCCCGAATGATTTTTCTTATAACGCGTGATAAATTCCAGACCACCATTTTGAGCCTTGAAACCGACTGAGAAGTCTTTCATCGCCTCGTCTGAAACTCCAGATTCAGGCTCAGACCACGGCTTTACTTGAACAGAATAAAGTTCTTTACTGTTTTGTTGATAATAGCCATCACCAAATAGCTTCCAATCTCCAACACTGCCGTACATATTTGAAGCTGCAAGGAGATGATCATACGAGCCAACACTGAATGAAACACGATCAATCTGCTTATTTTGTCCAAGCTTTGTGATGACATTGACCGTGCCATAAAAAGATCCTGCTCCATACATGGTAGAACCCGGTCCACGCAAGACTTCTATTTTCTCTATGAGTTGTAGAGGAAGATCCATATAAAAATGACTACTGCCAGCAGTTTCATTGTTGATCGCTACGCCATCAATTAAGATTTTAATTTTATCAGAAAGATAGGCATTCGGATTTTTAAATCCTCTCACTGTAGTCATGGTATAGCCAATGGTGCTCAAACTTGTCTGAATACCGGGTAACATACTAAGAGCTTCACCCAAGTTTTGAATTCCGGCATCTCTATAGGTCTCTGCATTAATAACGGTTACAACAGAGGGCAGATAGTCAATATTAAGTGATTTTTTAGTCGCGATATCACTCACATCGTCTAAAAGTGATTCAAAATCTTCTAATCCATCACTGTTCTTTGCGTGCAGTGATGTTAGCATGAAAAATAGTATCAATTGAAAAAAAACATTTTTAGTCATGAAGAACCCTGCAATTTTATGATATAATAACTTTTTATAAAATATTTTAGACAAATCTATATAAGTTTACGTTTAAATATTTTAATTTCATTTGAGGATTTTAAATAGTATGTCATTTTGCACACGTCTTTTTTTGACCGCTACACTGCTATTTAGCACATCATTTGTTCACGCTTCATTATATGATGACGATGTCTTAGATATCTTCTCAAAAATACTCCCACGCATTATTTTAATGAGCAGTCAAAAATCTAAAATCCAAGATGACATTCACGTCTGCATTCTTCATGATGATGTTGATAGTGATGTCGTTTTAAGGTTTATCGATAAGATCGATAACAATTACCCCCAAGGTATAAAAAATCATCCCATAGATATCGTTAATAGTGATTATACTGATCTGAATCTCTGTCAAGACACCCAATTGACTTTTCTTTTTAACAGCAGTGCTGAAAATATTGATAAGAGTATAGTTTTTTTGAATGAACACTCTATTTTAACGCTCGCTTACGATCAAAAACTACTTCGAAACGGTGTCAATGTTTCACTTTTTTTAGGAAGAAAAGTTGTGCCGTATATCAATATGAAAAGTTTTGAAAATAATGGCATTAGACTTGATAACATCTTATTAAGAGTTTCCAAAATATATGTAGAGGATGTGCACTAATGTTCAAGTTAAGTATTGAACTCAAAATGGTCATCGGTGTTGTTATCTTTACATTTTTTATTGTAGGAATTGAACGCTATCAGCTCTCTAAAAGTATGATGACACAATTCATTGAATCTAAAAAAGCAAAAAATAGATTATTGATCGATACGATTACTCCGATTATCAGCCTTAACCTTTCCTTAGGCTTAAAAGAAGCCAATCATGAATATCTCAATCAGATAGCAAAACAAAATAGTGATCTATCCCTCATTCATCTACTAAATTCTAACCAAAAGCTTATTTATGCGTACAATCCTCTTAAAATAGATTTAAAATTTGAAGAAAATTCTTTTACCTTTATTCAAAAGGATATTATTGATACGATTACCAATGAGACATTAGGTACGATATCGCTAAATTTTTTAGATGATGATTATCAGTCGATGATTAACAAAAATAGAGCGCTAACACTACAGATATTTGTCATAACACTTTTTTTATTGAGCATCTTTGTTTTACTCATCAAACGCGAGTTTAGAGACCTCAAAAAACTGAGTAACAATGTTACCATTTATGATCCTAAAAAAAATAATTTTACATTAGAGAGATCTGAAAGAGTTGATGAAGTTGGCATCATCCATAATGCCATTATTTCAATGGTCTCAAGAATACATTCTCATGCAGAGCTTTTAGATGATCTTAATCAATCCTTAGAAGAGAAAGTTCAAGAGCGGACAAAAGAGCTTGAAAATGCCAACATAAAATTAGAATTATTATCAAGTATTGATCAGCTTACACAACTTTCCAATCGACGCCATTTTCAAAAATATATTGAAGAGAGATGGGAACTTGCTAAACGTAAAAATGTAGAGATCGCTATCATCATGACAGACATCGACCATTTTAAACAGATCAATGACACCTATGGACATGTTGCTGGAGATATTGTCTTAAAAGAGATTGCAAAAACTATGAAAAATACCCTTAAAAGAACAACTGACTTTATCGCACGATATGGAGGCGAAGAGTTTATCATCGTCTTATACGATACCGATATGAATCAAGCTCATGAGACATCCTTAAGCATTCAAAAAGCTATCAACAGTATCAAAAACTTTGAAAGTGATGGAACTCTCATTCGCCCTGTAACCATGAGCTTTGGTATCAGTAGTAGTTTTCCTCATCAAAATGAGAAATACGAAAATCTTATCAAAGAAGCCGACGCCGCCTTATATCAAGCCAAAGAACAAGGAAGAGACCGCATTATAGTTGCAAAAGCAGCTTAAATCCTATCCAAACTCTCTTACATGTAAGCGTACCTTGAGTGTTATTATCAAATATTAACCTCTATTTGGCTAAAATATCCAAATTTTCTCTAAGGTAAGAAGTACAATGATTGATGTAGTTGAAATACAAAAAATCCTCCCTCACCGTTTTCCATTTTTATTAATTGACAAAGTTACAAGCCTTACAACAGGCGAATCACTTGTCGGATATAAAAATGTCACGATTGGTGAGCACATTTTCCAAGGTCATTTTCCAGATCATCCTATCTATCCTGGCGTTATGATTCTTGAAGGAATGGCACAAGCGGGAGGAATCCTAGCATTTAAAAGCTTGAATGCTACAGAAGAAGAGATTGCCAATAAAGTCGTCTATTTCATGAGTATCGATAAGGCAAAATTTCGTAACCCTGTTCGTCCTGGGGATCGTTTAGAGTACCGTGTTAATGTGATTAAAAACAAGGGAACGGTTTGGGTACTTAAGGGTGAAGCCTACGTTGATGAGGCACTCGTATCTGAAGCTGAACTCAAAGCGATGATTGTCGATAAATGAGTATAATTTCTCCTTTAGCCATTATTGAAGATGGCGCAGTTATCGGTGACAACGTTGAGATCGCTCCGTATTGTTTTATCTCTTCAGAAGCGACAATAGGTGATGGCACAACAATCGCCCAAGGTACCTGTGTTTATGGCAAGACCACCATTGGAAAAAATAACACTATTTTTTCTCATGCTGTTTTAGGTTCGGTTCCACAAGATTTAAAATACAATGGTGAAGAGGTTGAACTCATCATTGGAGATAACAATAAAATCCGAGAATTTACACTTTTTAATCCCGGAACTAAAGGTGGTGGGGGCAAGACGATTATCGGTTCGCATAACCTTTTCATGGCTTATGTTCATCTGGGTCATGATGTCATTATTGGAAACCACTGCATACTGGCTAACGCCGCTACTTTAGCAGGTCATGTTGAGATGGGAGATTACGCTGTTATTGGTGGCATGACTCCAGTGCATCAATTTGTACACATTGGTGATTACGCCATGATTGGTGGTGCTTCTGCTGTAGCACAAGATATTCCACCGTTTTGCATGGCGGAGGGAAATCGTGCCAACTTACGTGGACTCAACCTAACAGGCCTACGTCGTAATCTTGAACGTGAAGATATCAATGCACTCAAAAGTGCCTATAGAGATCTCTTTGAATCCGGACTACCCCTTAAAGAGAGTGCAGCAGAACTGGTTGAAAATAGTAACAATCATCATGTTATCACTTTATGTAACTTTATTTTAAAAACCAAACGCGGTATTCCGTTTGAGAGGAAAAACTAAATGATCCATAGAAACTGTAGCTTTTGCGAAGCAAGTGAAAGTGAAGAGAATCCATTAATTGCTGGTAACAGCGTCTATATCTGTAAGAACTGTGTCTTTTCTGCTTACAAAATCATGTTTGGCGATCAAGAAGATGCTCCGCAAATCACTCCAGATATGCATACGGAGCTTATGATTCCAAAAGAACTTAATGCCTTTTTAGGAGATTATGTTATTGGTCAAGAAAATGCACGTAAACTTTTATCCGTAGCAGTATATAACCACTACAAGCGTATCTTTAAAAGTCAGAATATTGAAGATGACGATACTGAAATAGCAAAGTCCAATATCTTACTTATTGGCCCAACAGGTAGTGGTAAGACCTTAATGGCACAAACCATTGCACGTGTTTTAAATGTTCCTTTAGCGATAGCCGATGCCACCAGCTTGACAGAAGCCGGATATGTAGGCGAAGATGTTGAAAATATTCTCACCAAACTGCTTCAAGCTGCCGATGGCGATGTTGAAAAAGCGCAGCAAGGTATTGTTTTCATTGATGAGATCGATAAGATCTCCCGTATGAGTGAAAATCGTTCCATTACCCGTGATGTTTCTGGCGAGGGAGTACAGCAGGCCCTTTTAAAAATCATTGAAGGCGCAACCGTAAACATACCGCCAAAGGGTGGACGTAAACATCCTAACCAAGACTTTATTCAACTTGACACTTCGGGTATCTTATTTATCTGTGGAGGTGCTTTTGATGGCCTAAATGATATTTTAGAGAAGAAACAAGGCAATAATATTTTAGGTTTTGGTCATGATAAAAAAAGTAAAGATGAAAAAAAAGCCTCATTAACTAAGGTTGAGCCTGATGACCTTGTCCATTATGGACTCATTCCTGAGCTTATTGGCCGTTTACCGATCATTGCAGCACTCAATGAGATTAGCGAAGATGATATGATCCATATTTTAACAGAACCTAAAAACTCACTGGTTAAACAGTACACAAAACTCTTTGCTATCGATAACGTCAAACTCACCTTTGAAGAAGAGGCACTTAAAGCCATTGCGCATAAAGCTAATGATCGTAAAACGGGTGCTCGTGGTCTGCGCGCAATTTTAGAAGAGAATATGATCGAAGTGATGTATGAACTTCCAGAATATGATGGTTATGAGATTGTCATTACTGCTGAAGTCATTAAAGATAGTGAAAAGCCTATCTATATCAAAAATAATCAAAAAAAAATAGCTTAGGAACTGTAGATGATCTTTAACAAAATTATTGGCCTTTTTTCTAATGACCTCTCTATCGACTTGGGTACAGCAAATACACTTGTCATTGCCAAAGGTCACGGCATTATCATTAATGAGCCTTCTGTAGTCGCAGTAAAAACAGAGCGTTACGGACAACAGCGTGTCTTAGCTGTAGGACACGAAGCCAAAGAGATGGTAGGAAAAACTCCAGGAAATATCAAGGCAATTCGTCCTATGCGTGATGGTGTTATTGCAGACTTTGATATGACTGAAAAGATGATCCGTAAGTTTATCGAAAAAGCACATGGCCGTACCGCACTCATTAGTCCCCGTATTATCATCTGTGTTCCTTATGGATTGACCCAAGTTGAGCGTAAGGCAGTTAGAGAATCAGCACTTTCAGCTGGAGCACGTGAAGTCTTTTTAATCGAAGAACCTATGGCGGCAGCTATTGGTGCAGGTGTTGATATTCGTGAACCTCAAGGGAACTTAGTCGTCGATATCGGTGGTGGAACTACAGAAATCGGTGTCGTTTCACTAGGTGGCTTAGTCCTTTCAAAATCAATTCGTGTAGCCGGTGACAAGATTGATCTCTCCATCTCTAACTTTGTACGTAAAAAATACAATCTTTTAATTGGTGAACGTGTCGCTGAAGAGATCAAAATCAACATTGGTACCGCACTTAGCCTCGATAAAGAGTTGACGATGACTGTTAATGGACGTGATCAAGTCGAAGGACTCCTGAGTTCTGTTGAGCTAACGTCTGAAGATGCACGTGAAGCGATGAAAGAGCCTCTTAAAGAGGTCGCCGAGGCACTTCGAGATGTTTTAGAACGGATGCCTCCAGATCTTGCCGGTGACATTGTCAATCACGGTATTATCTTAACGGGAGGTGGTGCTTTGATCCGCCAGCTTGATAAATATCTTTCTGATCTTGTTAAAATCCCTGTTTTTGTTGCAGATGAACCTCTACTTGCGGTTGCCAAAGGTACAGGCCGCGCACTAGAAGAGATCGATCTGCTACAAGAACTCTTTGAAAATGAGTAAAGAACGCTTTAGTTTTATCTTTTTTGTGGCACTTCTTCTAGGTGCCATCTACTTTTCAAAGACCTTGCAAAGCCCATTCATTGAGCTATCTCACACACTAAAATCCTTCTACCATGATGTCACGAAAAACCTATCAGATACCATCACTATGCATTTTGATCAAGCCCACACCATTGCTATTCAGACAAAAGAGATAGAAAAATTTAAAAAAAGTCACCTACTCTCACACCAATTTGCTTCTGAGCTTAGTGCCTTGTTTCAAGAGTACAATACGTCCATGGATATTCGACCTGAGATTGCACTCGTACGCACGCTCTCTTATGCTAATTTTGGTGATCTTACTAAGGTGTGGATAGACTTTCCTGAGTTTAACAGTTCTAAAGTCTATGGACTCACCCATGATGAGCTTGCAGCAGGTATTGTCATTGAACGTCAAGGTAAACCCCTTGCACTTTTAAATATCGATCGAAAAAGCGCTTATGCTGTTTTTATAGGTAAATCTAAAGCACCGGGCATCGCCCATGGTAATGGAGTAAAAGAGCTTATAGTTGAGTATATTCCCACATGGAAAAAGATTAAAATCGGTGATGAAGTTTTTACCTCAGGACTCGATCAACTTTTTTTTCCTGGATTAAAAGTGGGAAAAGTCATCGAAATCAATAATGCACAAGGCTATCAAAATGCACTGATTGAGCCCTATTTTGATGCGACTAATCCAAAATACTTTCATCTCATCAAGCGTGTCCGATGAAAAAAATAGTTCTATTTTTATTACTTTCAATAGGCTTATTAAGAGCTGAAAACAGCCTCTCTATTGGTGCAGGACCCTATATCCAATCACAACCTTACCGAAGTGCTGATGCCTTCATACTGCCAACTCCTGTCATCTTTTTAGAATACGAGATATTTTATGTCAGATGGTCACAGATAGGAATGTATTTTTACGGTGGAGAAAATTGGGGATTGTCCTTAATGCTTCAGCCGCGACCTTTTGGCTATAAAGCTGAAGATAGTGATGATTTAACGGGTATGGATACACGAAAAAGCAGTTGGGAAGGCGGACTCTCACTAGCGGGGAAAAACGATCTTGGATTTGCTGAAATCATCTATGTTCATGACCTACTCAACAGTTCAAATCGTTCATTAGTACGTGCTGAAGTTGGTACAAAAATCAAACATGAAAATTGGACTTTTGTACCTAGTTTTTTAATGCTTTGGTTTTCACAAGGATTTAATGAGTACTACTATGGCGTTCGTGAAGATGAGAGTACACCTACACGCGCCGAGTATCATCCCAATGCAGGTCTCAATGTTGCTATGCAAAGTTATATAAATTATCAAATCACTCCAGAATGGGGAGTTCTTGGCAATATCCGCACAGACTATCTAAACTCCACGGTTACTAATAGTCCAATTGTCAGTGATCACTATATTTTTTCAGGAATGATTTCTTTACGCTATACCTTTGATTTTCACTCTAATTAAGTAAGCATTTTATTATCATTTTTTAAGTGCCTCACGGCTATAATAATAAAATTTTTTATACAAGGGACTCCATGCCAAAACGCGACGATATTAAAACCATTTTACTTATCGGTTCAGGTCCTATTGTTATCGGTCAAGCGTGTGAATTTGACTATTCAGGTACACAAGCCGTTAAAACACTCAAAGAACTTGGTTATCGCGTTGTTCTTATCAACTCTAACCCCGCAACAATCATGACAGATCCAGAATTTGCAGATCGCACCTATGTTGAGCCTATCAAAGAAGAGATCATCGCTAAAATCATCAAAGATGAAAATGTAGATGCCATCTTACCGACTATGGGTGGGCAGACGGCACTTAATGCTGCCATGAGCATGTATGAAAAAGGGATGTTAGAAGGTGTCCAGTTTTTAGGTGCTAAACCCGAGGCTATCAACAAAGGTGAAGACCGTCAAGCTTTTAAAGAAGCGATGATTAAAATCGGAATGGACCTCCCTCATTCACGCTATGCCTACAATATGGATGAAGCGCTTAGTGCGGCGGAAGAGATTGGATTTCCAATCATTATTCGTGCTTCATTTACCCTTGCAGGCGGCGGTTCAGGTGTTGCTTATAATATCGATGAGTTTAAGCTACTTGCACAACGTGGTCTTGATGAAAGTCCCGTGAGTGAAATTTTAATCGAAGAGTCACTTCTAGGTTGGAAAGAGTATGAGATGGAAGTAATTCGTGATCGCGCGGATAACTGCATAATCATCTGTTCCATTGAAAACTTTGATCCCATGGGTGTTCACACCGGTGACTCAATTACCGTAGCACCCGCACTCACACTTACCGATAAAGAGTATCAACGTATGCGTGATGCTTCTTTTGATATTTTACGTGAAATTGGTGTTGATACGGGTGGCTCAAATGTTCAATTTTCCGTTGATCCCAAAACGGGACGCATGATTGTAATTGAGATGAATCCTCGTGTTTCACGCTCTTCAGCTCTAGCATCTAAAGCTACGGGTTACCCTATCGCCAAGATTGCAACCCTACTCGCAGTTGGCTTTACCCTAGATGAACTTGAAAATGATATCACAGGAACACCAGCGAGTTTTGAGCCCGTTATCGATTATATCGTTACAAAACTACCACGTTTTACTTTCGAAAAGTTCCCTGAGGCAGATTCAACGCTGAGTACAGGAATGAAATCAGTTGGTGAAGTTATGGCCATTGGTCGTACCTTTAAAGAGTCGATACAAAAAGCACTCTGCTCTCTTGAAACAGACCTAAGTGGTTTTGATAGTGTTGAAGGTGATGATGAGTTCATTCGTCATGAAATTCGCCGTCCTAATGCAGAACGTATGCTCTATGTTGCTGAAGGTTTCCGTCGTGGCATGAGTCTTAAAGACATTTTTAATCTCTCTCAGATTGATCCTTGGTTTCTTTATCAACTCGAAGAACTTATCGCTTTTGAAAAAGAGATCGATATGGACATCTTAAATAATGAAGTCCGTTTTAGAGAGGCTAAGACCTACGGTTTCTCAGATAAAAAAATTGCCGAGTGTATTAGCAAAAACTGTCCAACTTCACAAACTGAAAACGATATTTTTTCCGCTCGTAAACGTTTGGGTATATCACTTGAATATAATGAAGTTGATACCTGTGCAGCTGAGTTTGAAGCACTGACTCCCTATCTTTATTCAACGACAAACATCACTAAACTTGATAATATTCCTTCACGTGTCAGCGAAAACCGTAAAGTGATGATTTTAGGCGGTGGACCAAACCGTATTGGTCAGGGTATTGAGTTTGATTACTGTTGTGTTCACGCTGCTTTTGCGCTTAAAGAGATGGGTATTGAGACCATCATGTACAACTGTAACCCTGAAACGGTATCAACAGATTATGACACTTCTGATGTGCTCTATTTTGAACCGATCGATTTTGAACATGTACGTGAAGTGATCGAGCATGAACAGCCTAATGGCATTATTGTTCACTTTGGAGGACAAACGCCTCTGAAATTAGCAAATCCACTCACCGCTATCGGTGCACAGATTGCAGGAACACCGGCTAAGGTGATTGACTTAGCCGAAGATAGAGAAAAGTTTTCAGCTTTTGTAGTAGAAAATGGACTAAAACAGCCTGATAATGGTATTGCTACCAATAAAGAACAGGCCGTTAATGTTGCCACAACTCTTGGCTATCCTGTTCTTGTTCGTCCCTCATTTGTGCTTGGTGGACGTGCCATGCGTATTGTCTATAATGAAGACGAACTGCGTCAGTACATGGATGAGGCAGTCTCTGTTAGTAACGATGCACCTGTTCTTGTAGATAAATTTTTAGATCAAGCCATAGAGCTTGATGTTGATGCAATCTGTGATGGTAGCGAAGTCTATATCGGTTCGGTAATGCAGCATATTGAAGAGGCGGGAATTCACTCAGGTGACAGTGCCTGCTCCCTGCCTCCACTTAATCTCTCTACAGAGTTACAAGCTCAGGTAGAACAGCAGACAAAAGTGATCGCACTTGGCTTAGGCGTTATCGGTCTTTTAAATATCCAATACGCCATCTATCAAAATGAGGTCTATCTTATTGAAGTGAATCCTCGTGCTTCACGAACCGTACCCTTTGTCTCTAAAGCAACGGGTATGCCTCTTGCTAAAGTTGCGACACGTGTGATGATGGGTGATACGCTTCGCAATGCTTTGAAATTCTATGATAATTACAATATTGTCAAAGAGGAAGATGGTATCTTAAAACCACGTCTCAAAAACCATGTAGCACTTAAAGAAGCGGTCTTTCCATTTAACAAGCTTTATGGAGCCGACTTAGTGCTTTCTCCTGAGATGAAATCTACAGGTGAAGTTATGGGAATCAGCTCTAACTTTGGAATTAGTTTTGCAAAAAGCCAAATGGCTGCGGGCAATATCATTCCAACCGAGGGAACCTGTTTTCTCTCCTTTATTGAGATGGATAAACCTCACGCTGCTGAAATAGCACATGGGCTTCATAAATATGGCTTTAAACTTATTGCTACCCGTGGTACACAAGCTATTATTGAAGCCGCAGGAATACCTTGTGAAGCGGTACTTAAAATTTCAGAAGGTCGTCCAAACATCGAAGATCTGATGAAAAATGGCGATGTTGCTATGGCCATTAACACTTCAGATAATAATACTGCTAAAAAAGATGCGGTTATTATAAGACAAATTGTTCTGCGTCGCAATATTCCTTACTTTACAACACTCAGTGCGGCACGTGCTACTATAGATGCGCTCTCTCAAATGGGCAATGAAAATTGGAACCAACCACGCGCACTACAAGACTTCTTGCAAAACAATGGATAAAAAGGCACTCTATCTTGTTCAAACCGATACAACAGTCGGTTTTCTCTCTCAAGATCGTGCTAAACTCGCTCGCGCAAAAAACCGTCCTAAGTCAAAAGAATTCTTGTCAGTTTATAGTGATTTTAAAACATTTAAAAAAGAGAAAAATCGTATTCCTAATATCCATAAAAACTTTATCAGAGCTTCAAAACGTACCACAGTCATTACTAAAAACAGAGCCTCAAGAGTTGTTCTTGATTCACAACATCATGAATTCTTAGTACGTTTTGGCTACTTATATTCGACATCAGCCAATGAAAGTGGGAAAAAATTTAATGAGACATTTGTTCGAAGTGCTGCAGAAATTAGTGTTGAAGACATCAATGGTTTTCGTGATGACACCCCATCAAAATTATTGAAACTTTCACCTACAAGAAAGGTACGGCTACGATGACAAAATTGCTGCAGGCCTTTTTAACAGGTGTGTTTTTCACTTTTATTTTAGATTTTCAACTTTTTCTAGGTATCAAGCTTAACTATATTGATCGTTATGAAATTGATGAGTATTATAATATTCTCTTTGCCGATCATCAAAATTTACTCTATCTTATTCCCCTAGTCATTATCATCGGATATGTCACGACGTATCTTAAAACTCCAAAAATTGCATTAGCTGTTTTAGGTACATTTTCAGCCATTACCTTACTGGTATTTATCCCATCCATTGGGGAAGCAGTAGGCGCATCTGTTTTACAAAAAGAGAATGCACGTTTTCACGATGGACGTTATATTTACAGAGGCACCCTCTTTTATGAGGGACGGCATAAAATCACCATCTTTGATGATGAATTACAACGACTAATTACTTTAGACAAAAAGGATTTACAACCATGAAACATATCTCTACAATAGGATCAGCTGCACTTTTAGGAAGTGTCGGAATTACAGTAATGAGTGTACTTACAGGATGTAGCGCGGAACAAGAAGAGCCGGCAAACCGTTTTCTCGTTATCGAACAGCTACCTAATGGAAAGTATGAAGTTGTTGAGGAGATGCCAACGGATGGGCCGAGTCGTGCTATTATTCGTGAAACGGATGTCAACGGTAAAGTTACTGAACGCTTTATGGATGAAGCTGAGATGAAAGCTTTAGCAGACCAAGAGTATCAAAAGATGCAATCAGGCCAGTCTGAGCTCAATGCAGCGCCAAGTGGCGAAGGAATGGGTCTTGCAGGAACCATACTCGCTGTAGCAGCGGGTTCACTTCTTGGCAATATGATAGGAAACGCATTAATGGGCAATAAAAACTTCCAGCGTAATGCCAATAATGTCAATAAATCGGCCTATCATAAATCAAAAACATCAGGTGCTTCAGGAACAAAATCTAAAAGTAAAAAAAGCTTTTTTGGAGGTTCTAAAACAGGAACGTCTAATACAAAAAGCGGTTCTTACGGAGGTTAATGATGATTACACTTCAGCACGTTACCCCGATCAATGATAGTTCACTAGAAGAGCTTGGATTTACGTGGCACACCGATAGTGATGGTACTAAATATGTTTCTGACCAACTCTTACATGTAAGTGATGAAGAAGCAGAAGCCTACTATGAAGCCGCAAATACCGTCTATGATATGTACGTTGAAGCGGCTGAATTTGTTATAGAAAACGATCTTTTCTTTGAACTTGGAATTCCTTTTAATCTTATAGAGAGTATTAAAAAAAGTTGGGAAAATGATGTGCATTGGCATATTTATGGTCGTTTTGATTTCTCAGGTGGCATTGACGGTGCACCGATAAAGCTTATAGAGTTCAATGCTGACACCCCAACCGGTCTTTTTGAAACCGCCATATTGCAATGGGCACTTTTAAAACATAACGATATGGACGAAGAACGTCAATTTAATAATATCTATCAAGCTATTGCAGAAAATTTTCGTCGTCTCATTACGCTTTTTGATGACCCTGAAGCGTTTGAAAAGATCTATGATGGATGGAAAATTCTCTTCTCGAGCGTAGAGGGTAATGACGAAGAAGAGACAACAACAAAACTACTTCGTCAAATTGCAACGGATGCTGGATTTGCTACAGGATTTGAATTTTTACAGCATGTAGGCTTTGATGATGAAGGCATTCATGATAATGATGAGAACCCCTATGAATACTGGTTTAAACTCTACCCATGGGAAGATATCGGAACTGATGAGCCAGAGCTTGCCGTAACGCTTAATGAGATCATGAATAATCAAAAAGCCATTATTCTTAATCCTGCTTATACCCTGCTCTTCCAATCTAAAGGAATGTTGAAAATCTTATGTGATCTTTTCCCTGATTCTCCTTACCTGCTTAAGACCTCTTTTGAGCCCCTAGATGGGGCATATGTTGAGAAACGGGTATTTGGACGTGAAGGCGCGAATACAAAGATTGTCGATGCTAATGGCAATACGACTTCTCAAACAGATGGTCCCTATGAGAACTATAAAGCTGTCTATCAAGAGTATACGGAGTTTATGCAAGATACTCATGGAGACTCTTACCAAGCCGGTGTTTTCTTTGCTTATGAAGCCTGTGGTCTAGGTTTTAGACGTGGCGGAAAGATCATGGACAATATGAGTAAATTTGTAGGTCA
Source organism: Campylobacterota bacterium (assembly GCA_034659135.1). Taxonomy (GTDB): domain Bacteria; phylum Campylobacterota; class Campylobacteria; order Campylobacterales; family Sulfurimonadaceae; genus S010-53. Next base: position 3,593 of record JAYEGP010000307.1, on the reverse strand, counting down.
TGTATTGGTTTAAAACCTTTACATGTAAAACTACTTATTTTTCACCTGTTCCTAACATGATAGCTATCCAGCGTGTATTTGGCTGAGAATCAAAAATAATTTTAGCCATAATCGTTAATGGGATGGAGAGCAACATCCCCACAGGACCTAGAAGCCATCCCCAAAAGATCAAGGATAAAAAGACGACAAGAGTCGATAAACCAAGACCTGAACCCATAATCTTAGGTTCTAAAATCGAACCAATCACAATATTAATGACAATATAACCTATAGCAATTTCAATAGCAGGAATAAAACCAAACTGTACAATCGCCAATAGGACTGCTGGAAAGGCAGCTATTAATGATCCAATATTTGGAATATAATTGAGTAAAAATGCAAAAACAGCCCAAAGAACGGGATAGTCAATTTCAAAAAGCATTAACATAGTCCAAACTAAAGCACCCGTTAACAGTGATACAAAAGTTTTAAGTACCATATATTTTTTAATTTTATCAAGGATATCATCCAAATAAACTACCGTGTTCTTTTCACCATCTGCTTCATCAATTTTTTTCGCGAGATGTATCGATTCAAGAAGCATAAAAACCACGGTCAAGATAATAACCAACCCATTAGTCAGCATACCGCCTAAACTTTTCAATCCTCCTGCTGCGACACGCATAAGTTTATGGGTATCAAAAATTGCGCCTAACTCTTCTTTGGGTACTTCTATTCCATAACTATCTAAGGTGACAATAATGGCTTGAAACTGCTCATGTAAACGTTGTTCATAAAAGGGGAGATTGTTACTGAAACTATCAACAGAAGAGCCAATTAAAATACCCACCAAACCTATAATGAAGACAATAAGTACTACCACTACAATAAGTGATATCGCTGATGGTAAACCTCTGTCATTTAACCAACCAAACAGTGGTGCAAAGATAATGGCTATAAACATTGAGAGTAAAAAAGGCTCCACAATTACAGCCGCTGATTTTATTCCCGCTAAAACGACAATCACCGCAGCCATGACAATAAATATCTCTGATGCCTTATGTTCTTGTATCATGAATCACTCTTATGTTATATTAAGAGTATAATATCATAAAAGGAGTATCATGTCTGAAGAAAATAATGAAATAGAGATGTATGATTTTGAGATTTTTGGTCTTATCAAAGAAGCATTTAACCGTAGTGATGGGGTTAAATGGTTTTTTATAGCATCAATTTTTGCCTATGGGGTCGTTGCATTTATCGTTAATGTCATTTTAGGTTTTATCTTTGGGGCAGAAGGAGCTATAGCAGATAATGCTAAATCACTGCTTTCAATGCCTGTTCTCGTACCCATAATGCTAGGAATTGTAATGCTAGCCATAAAACATGTACGAGGCAAAGCCTTGGAGCTTCAATCGATTTTTGATTATTTTGTTATCGTATGGCCACTCGTTTTTGCTACGGTAGCGATGTATATTATGATGGCCATTGGTTTTTTACTTCTTATACTTCCAGGAATCTATCTTGCCGTTGCTTATAAATTCACCCTACCTCTCATGGCTGATAAAAACTTAGGTATCTGGGAAGCGATGGAACGCTCTCGTCGTACGGTTCACAAACGTTGGTTTAAATTCTTTGGACTGGATATCTCACTTTTTATTATTGTTATTATCAGCGCTATTCCTTTCGGTATTGGACTGATCTGGACTATTCCTTTAGCATTCATTACCCATGCCTTACTGTATCATCATCTCTTTGATGATGACGAAGGTGTTATTGAAGAGGCGAATTAAGAGTTTAAATAGACTTTTGCTTTCTACTATCAGTAATAGCCATAGTAGCAATATCACGATTTCAAAAGATAAAAATTCAGAACTTGACCCATATTTTTATGAAAGACAAAAAGAGTTACATCAAATTCCTGATGATATAAAAAATGGAAACATTGAAATGGTATCACATGAAACACTTTGGGGAAATGTCAAGAACCATTTAAAAACTATAAAAACAAAATGAAGATTATCTACAATCCAATTTTTGAAAATGAATTACTACAAATAGTTAACTACATCGCAAAAGATAAGCCTAATGCAAGTATAAAATTTGCATTAGAGCTAGAAAAATTTATTCTTGATATTCCGACTTTTCCATTTAAATACAAACCATCATCTTATTTTGATAAAAAAATATAAGAGATATGACCTATAAAAAATATACAGTAGTTTATGAAGTTAATTTAGATGCAAACTCAATAGAAATACTAAAAATATTTCATCAAAACAAACCTTCACAGCGGTAAAGATACAAGAAAATATAAATAATTATATTTGAGGAGAATCTTTGTTTTTTTGATTTTATACACAGGGTATAGCTTCAATTTCTAAATAGGTTCAAACGTATATACGTTAGTTTCACATCCATCAAAAAACTCTCCCCAGTTAAAACCTTTTTGATATCCTTTACTCCAATACCAATAATCGTGTGAATGATAATTTCCACTGTCATAGGTGTTTATTTCTTCAGGCTGTCCTTTCTCTGCAATTAAAGCATTCATAGCATCTGTACAATCATGTTTTGGTGTATTAGGAGTTCCTGTTGAATTTTGGACACCTGCTGGGTATGGTTCAGGGTCATCTTGACCTATGCCACAACCATTTAACATTATTAAAGCAATTAATAAAGATAATATTTTCATAATTTCATCTCCAAATTAATCTTACAACCATCTACAAGAAGTAATGAAATTTTTGGCTCATTTATCAGAATATAACCAATAAATTTATTTTCTGATTTACCTTGACTAATTATATTTGCTTCATATTGACCATGTATATCTTCAACTAATACATATGGCTGATTAGCACTTAAAGTCGATACTATTTTAATAGCATACCCTTCAGGTAGTTGAATTATTTTAGGAGTAATAAGCAAAGTAGCTCCATTACATAATGACTGATTTAATTTAGTCTCTGATTGAGCAGATAAATTAAATATCATCAAGAAAGCTATTAGTGACATAAGTTTCATACTTTTTCCTTTTAATTATTTATTATAATCATACCTTTCTACACAACTACCCACTAGATTTCAATACCTATAATTTAACGAATTATTATCTCATGCCTAGCAGTTCGTTAGTGTTGAATTGAGTTATTATATCCAAAACCTGTATAAAGTTTTCAAGTCCAGATAGTAATGCTGGAAGTGTGGATTTTTAGTAAGAGCTGAAGTGCTTAAAAATGGTCAATATCAAAAGATAAAATAGTGCTTAAGTTAGTGCCATTCGCCTCAAAGGTGTAATTTCTGAGTTAAAGTACTAGTTACATGTAAAGTTTAATAAAAAACAAGCACAATATAGTTTATACTTTAACTATAAACTTAAAGAAGGTTAGAAATGACAGTAACAGCAAAAGATTTAAGATTCAATATTACGATGCTTTTTGATGTTTTGAGCAAAGGTAAGGAGATAACTATCACGTACAGAGGTAAGCCAAAAGCAAAGCTTACTTCATTTAATGATTCACAAGCCAATGAAAAAAGTGATGAGATGTTTGGTATGCTTAAAGATGAAACGCAGAGTGTCGATGAGATGCTTAGATCTAGGAGACGAGGTA
>JAYEGP010000306.1:0-8088 GCA_034659135.1 Campylobacterota bacterium | reverse complement strand
CAGTCGCACCTAAGGTGACAAGATTATTAATCACATTACCTGCCCCGCCTAACACGGTGGTCTCTTTGGCAATATCGACAACTTGTACGGGTGCTTCAGGTGAAATACGTTCACAACCTCCCCAGAGGTAATGGTCAATCATCAGATCACCCACAACTAAAATATGAGGCTGGATGTTTTGCAAACGCTCCACTATTTCACTTCTTCTTCATACAGTCGCTTAATCTCAGGAACATAGGCTTTAACTCCATCTTCAAGCTCAAAACGTGGTTCATAATCAAGCCCTTCACGTGTTGTCATGATATCCGCCTCCGTATGAAACTGGTAGCGTCCGATGAAAGGATTTGGCATGTATTCACAAGGGTATTGTGTCCCTATTTCTCGCTGTAAAATATCAACGATATCTTGAAATGAACGTGCCTTACCGGTTCCGACATTATAGATACCACTTTGACGTGGATGCATCGCTTTGATGTTAGCCTGAATGATGTCTTCAATGTAAATAAAGTCACGCAATATTTTGTCAGAATCTTCAAATAGCTTTGGATTTTTACCCGCTAAGATCTGATGCCCAAACTGTACCACCATGGAAGCGGTTTTATTTTTAAAAAACTCATTGGGACCATAGACATTGAAATAACGTAGCCCCACAATACTGATCTCTTCTTTTTCAATATATTCACGTGAGAGATGATCCATCATCAGTTTTGAAAATCCATACACATTTTGAGGCGCTTCACGTCCCACACGTTGTGGTGACTCAGCATCTCCATAGGTTGCTCCAGAAGAAGCGTAGATCATATTGGCATTATGCGCAACAGCGAGATCAAGAAGGTCTTTATAGGCATTGACATTGGTTTTAATCATCAAGTCTTGTTCTAAAGCCGTAGTGTCAGAGATAGCGGCCTCATGAAAGATATAGTCAAAACGGTACTCATTTAAAAGCTTCACTAAAATGGCAGGATCATTAATATCACCACTAATCACTTCACCATTAAAACCGACAAGATTTTTAAAATGTCCAAAGCTTTTGAGATTGCCATTAGAGAGTGTCTCACCACTACGAAAACTGTCAAGAACAACGACTTTAGCATCAGGATGATTTTTCTGAAAGTAAAAAGCCAAATTAGAGCCGATAAATCCTGCTCCACCGGTAATTAAAATGGTCTTGTTTGTTAAATTTTCATCAATATAGCGCATTGTTTACCTTACATGTAAAAGTTTCTTATTGTATCAAAAGCATGTTTAACACCCTGTTACTTGACTCTTATCAATGCATTTTAAGATAGAAATAACTATAATCATCTCGTATTAAATTAATTCATGGAGAATTCAATGAAAAAAATCGCTCTAACTTTATTAGTAGCAAGTGTTGGTCTAATGGCAGCTGACGGTGCAGCTCTTTACAAAAAATGTGCTGCATGTCACGGTGCTTCTGGTGAGAAAAAAGCTCTTGGTAAATCAGCTGTTATCCAAGGTGTTGATACTGCTGCTGATTTAGCAGGTTACAAAGCTGGTACAGTAAACAAGTACGGTATGGGTGCATTGATGAAAGGTCAAGTAGCTTCTTACTCTGACGCTGATATCGCTGCAGTTGCTGCTTATATCAAAGGTCTTTAATTAGATCTTTTTCGCCGCTTTTGCGGTGAATTTTTCATACTTCACTTTCAATGTAAACATCTTTCTTAACTTTTACAAAATTTCTCTCTTTTTGATACCTATTCAATAGAATCTTATATTATAATCCTCTTATTAAAAATAGGAGATACCCAAAATGAAAAAACTTTCAATTTTAGCTACAACACTACTACTCTCAAGTGCCGTACACGCTAGCGACTATAACTATGAAATTACGCCACTTGTAGGTATGGTCTTCCCGGAGGGAAACCTTCAGCTTGATAATCAAGTTTTAGTCGGTGGTGAAGTTCAGATCAACAATCTCACCGATACCATCAAACCCGAACTGCAACTTTTGCACTCACTGACAAGTGAATATAAAGGTAACGATGCAAAAACTGCAATCACTCGCATCGGTCTAAATGGCGTTTATGAATTTGATACAGCTGATAAAGTCACTCCATTTCTTAAAGCAGGTGTGGGGTATGAAACACTCTATTATCGTTATTTTGATAATGTAGACAGTGCTTATGCCGCTGCAGGTGCGGGTATCAAAATTCCTCTAGCAGATCGTTTCGGACTCAAGCTTGAAACTCTGTACATGCTCAAACATAATACCCATCGATATGATAGTAACCTCGCTATGATGGCGGGTATCACCTACTCTTTTGGTAAAGTAGCTAGTACTACAACAGCAGCTGTAGCGGCTCCTGTTGTAGCGGCTGCGATTGTAGAATCAGATAGTGATGGCGATGGTGTTGTCGATAGTAAAGATAAGTGTCCAGACACTCCAATTGATTCGAAGGTTGATGCAGAGGGTTGTATTATAGATCATGACAATGATGGTGTCAGCAACATTAATGATTTGTGTCCTGAGACGCTAACTGGTATCGAAGTGGATGCGACAGGTTGTGCAAAAACTTTAACTATTAATATCCAATTTCCTTATGACTCAAATGTTGTTCCAGCAGAGAAAAGAGCGGAGATAGAAAAACTTGCTAGGTTTTTAAAAAACAATCCTAACTTTAATATTGCCATCATCGGGCACACAGATTCCATGGGAAGTAATGTCTATAACTTAAAACTTTCTAAAAAACGTGCAGAAGCTCTAAAGTCAGCACTGTATGACTTAGGTGTAGAAGAGCCGCGTATGAGTGTGTCAGGTCAAGGTGAATCTTCACCTATCGCTAGTAATGAAACCGAAGAAGGACGTACAGAAAACCGTCGTCTTGAGATTGTTTTTACGCAAGAATAATATCCTTACATGTAACTAAAAGAGAATCTCTCTTTTAGTTTTTAAACTATTCTGGTGAATAGCCTTTCTTCTTTTTCAAACTCTCTTTTTTCCGCTCTAGCTCTACAGCATCATTAAGCGCATCTTCACCATCAAAAAGTGCCTGATTTCGAAATTTCTCTTCATCATCAAATTGACCACTTTTAATGCCCCATAAAAAAGCGATAAGTGCTAAAGAACCTAAAAAAATTGATGCCCCAAGCATCATGGCGATTACCCAACTGTCCATATTTACCTACTTTCTATTCCAACTATAACGTATACGCATTGAGTTTCCTACAACCAACAGTGAGCTAATCGACATCGAAACTGCCGCTACCAAAGGAATAATATACCCCGCCATTGCTAATGGTATGGTGATCGCATTATACAGTAGTGAGAGTCCAAGGTTTTGCTTAATGAGTCCAAAGGTCGTTTTCGAGATCTTATGGGCTTCACTAAGTGAGGTTAATGAGTCATGCATTAAGACCACATCACTCACATCAATAGCAATGTCACTACCACTTCCCATAGCAATCCCAATATTTGCGCGTGCCAAAGCTAAAATATCGTTCACCCCATCCCCAATCATCATCACTTTTTTATCTTGGTTTTGAAGTGCAACAAGATACTTTTCTTTAGTTTCAGGCGTCATATTGCTCTCAAAGTTCTCAATACCAATTTCATTCGCGATCTCTTTGGCTACCTGCTCATGATCTCCCGTTAGCATAATCACTTCAAGACCCTGTTTCTTAAAGTACTCTATATTTTCTTTGGCATCAGGCTTGGCTTGATCTTTAAGCTCAAAAACAACTTTTAACTCATTGTCGATAGCAAAATAAAAAGCGCTATTGATATAATCAACCTTATATGTAATATTATTATCATGCATCAAAGCACTGTTCCCGCCAAGTAGCATCGCTCCTTGATAGCGACCGAGCATGCCTCGAGCCGTTATGGTATTGACCTCATCAAGTAAAAGAGATTCACTCTCACCCAAATAATCGACTATACCTTTTGAGATAGGGTGTTTTGAACTTTTTACCAGAGCGTAAATCAGTTCACGATTGACATTCTCATCAATCCAATGCACATCAACAACCTTTGGTTTTCCCTCAGTCAATGTTCCTGTCTTGTCAAATACAATACTATCAACATTCGCCATCGTCTCAAGTTGCGCGGCCTCTTTAAATAAGATGCCCCGTTTCGCACCTAGACCCAAACCAACTAAGGTGGCCACTGGAGTCGCTAAGGCCAAAGCGCAAGGACAAGCGATGATAATAACCGAGATACCAACCATAAACGCGGTATTAAAATCATGTGGCCAAAACCACCAAACAGCAAATGTTAGAAGTGACATGATTAAAATTGTTGATGAGAAGTACTCAGAGAGACGATTGGCTAACTGCTCAATTCGAGGTTTTTTACTCATAGAGTTTTCAAGCATAGAGATAAGGTTTGAGAGCGTAGAGTGTTCAAAATCTTTACGTACTCTATAACGAATAGACGCATCAATACTCAAGGTTCCACTGATGATATTATCCCCTACTGTTTTAGGAATAGGAACACTCTCTCCGCTGAGACTCGACTCATCAAAGCTTCCTTCTCCATCAACAACCACACCATCAAGTGCTACTTTTTCACCATTTTGCAAAATGACAATATCGCCAACCTTCACCTCGTGAACACTGACACTAATAACACTCTCACCCTCAATAATATTGACTTCATCAGGTACATGCTTGGACATGACATCCAGAGTATCTACCGCACTTTTTTTACTCAAGACCTCCAGAAATTTTCCAAAAAGCACAAAGGCGATAATCATCGTCACCGAGTCAAAGTAGGCCTCTCCCAGCCCTAAGAGCGTAATATAAATGGAGTAGATATAAGTAAGAAGTGCCCCGGTTGCCACTAAAATATCCATATTAACGATCTTATTTTTCAGACCGAAATACGCACCTTTAAAAAATACCCAGCCACTGTAAAAAAGTGCTGGCGTCGCAAGAACCCACTCGCCGACATTTAAAATTGTCACAATATCATCAGATATACCTGAAAAATAACCATGATACTGAGCAAAAGAGATCGACATCATATTCATCAAGGCAAATCCAGCGACCGCCATACGAAGGTAGTAATCTTTACGCTCTTTATTTGCTCGTGCTTCTTGGATCGATGCATCATAAGGAAAGGCGTTATAGCCAATAGCACGAATCATATCAATAATAGATGAGAGTTTTACAACCTCTTCTGACCATGTAATCTGTGCTTTATTCGTAGTAAAATTGATAGTAACATCAACAATACCTTCCATCTTGTAAAGCGCTTTTTCATTGAGCCAGACACAGGCAGCACAGTGAATACCTTCGATAACCAAAGCCACCTCATTAAAGCCATCACTATTTGTTTTTACAAAGCGCTCATAAAAAGCGGGGGTATTGAAGTTTTCACTGTTCTCATACTGCTCGGTTGGTGGGGTAAGTTGAGTATCACCGATCTTGTCATAAAAGTTATCCAGACCTTCATCACTCAAAAGATGGTAGATTCCCTGACACCCTTTACAACAAAAGTGATGTTCACCATCAACAATCATCACCTCTTCGCTAAACTCCAACTGACAGTGAGTACAAGCCACCTTAGACACGTTCAAACACTCCAAGCGCTCTGTTTTTTTGAATCTGATCATGCGGTAAGACCTCACCACTCATACAGATATACGCCCCTTTAGGAGGGTTACTCTTTGCAAAGCCAATCGCCATCGCCAGATTGGCAGTCGCTTCTACGGGGTCAATATGAAAAGGCACCATCGCTCCCGTGAAGATGACAGCCTGGTCTTCAACTAAGGCATCAAGCAAGGCGGCACTGAGATGCATGGTATCCGTACCATGAACAACGACAAAAACTTTTTCTGTGGACTGTAAAATGATACTCGCAATCATTTTTCTATCATCTGCTGTAATATCCAAAGAGTCCTTGTAAACAGTTCCCGCCAAAGGCTGATCCTTTACATGCGCTGTGAGCGTAAGCGAGGAAGTACTCTTGGGGTGTAAGGACTCTAAAACTGTTTCAACAGCTAAATTGTCATAAGGCACTTCGAGTTTACCGCTAATAGGGTTATAGCGCTTATTAAAGGTTCCACCCGTATTTAAGATTAGCATAGTAACTCACTGTACTTACATGTAACACGGCGTGCTTTTGTATCAGGCTTATCCTTGGTAAAGAGAATCGTATCTTCAATACCTGCGCCAATAGCCGCTTCAATGTCACGCTCTTTATCGCCTATCATCACCGAGTTTTTCATATCGATGTCATAATCTTTTTTAGCATCAAGAAGCATTCCTGGACTCGGTTTACGACAACGACATGAACCCGTAATCTCAGGATGATGCGGACAGTGATAGATCTGTGTAATTTGAACACCATGTTTTTCAAACTGTTCACGCATCCATTGGCTTACATGTAAGAAGTTTTCTTCCGTATAATACCCTCGCGCGATACCCGATTGATTCGTCACCACGATAATCAGATATCCTCGGTCTTGATACTGTTTGCAGAGTTCAAAAATACCTTCAATAAACTCAAACTGCTCAGGCTTATAAACATAAGCGTGATCTTCATTAATCACCCCATCACGATCGAGAAAGAGTGCCTTATTCACTTACGCCATCACCAAACATCTCTTTTTCAATAACATCACAGATGATATGTCCTATAAGGATGTGTGACTCTTGAATACGCGGGGTATCATTCGAAGGGACAATAATCGCATAATCGGCTATTTGCGCCATTTTACCGCCATCTCGTCCTACCATAGCAACAGTAGTTGCGCCTTTCGCTTTGGCACTTTCAAATGCGTTAATGACATTTTGAGAGTTACCTGAAGTCGAGATACCGATGAATAGATCGCCCTCTTGAGCCATACCTTCAACTTGACGAGAAAAGACTTTGTCATAACCATAATCATTTCCAATAGCGGTTAAATTAGAAGTATCTGTCGTTAAAGCCAAAGATGGGATAGAAGGACGATCAAACCCATAACGTCCAACAAGTTCTGCTGCAATATGCTGCGCATCTGCTGCTGAACCACCATTGCCTGCTAGTAAAGTTTTTTTACTGTTTTTATAGACATTGACACAAGCTAACGCTACATCTTCTATGATTTTTAGAAGCGCTTCATCTGCTAAAATCTTCTCTTTTGTCGCAGCCGATGCCGCTATTTGACCTTTAATGTAGTTTTGCATATATTCTCTCCATTTATGAGTGTCATTTTACCCTCATAACCTTGAATAGAATTTAGGATAATTTAAGTTGAATACCTAAACTTTTCACCTTGTATCACATAGAGAAAGCGTGTGTGGCTATTGTGCTTGTTTTTACATTAGATGACTCAAACATTCCTCTAAAACTTTCAGATTGACTCGTCTTATCACTAAAAAGATCTTGTGCAAAGGGGTAGCTTAGTGTTTGATATAGCAACTCAATCTCTACACGGCTTGGCGTCGTTGCAAAAGCAGTTGTGTCTATACTATAAGTTATAGTGTCGCTTCCTCCTATAAAATCATCATCACCAAGAGCATCACCTAAAACTGCAATATCACTTGGAACACTGTTTTTGTCAAAGCCTTTTGGAAGGATACGGTTATCTTTTTTATAACTTGCAGCACGTAGCAAGGTGTAAGTAAGCTCACTATCGGTGTTTTGCATGATTGCTTCGTAAATCTGTACCTGATTTTCTGAAGTGATAGTATCGTAATGTGGCTCATATTGTCTCCTATCTGTATCGCTATTAGCCCCAACGATACTACCATCTGCATTCACTTTACCCGATTCAAATAAAATATTGTCATTTCCGTCATACACTGTAAAATGGATAAAAGCACGACGAGATGGGAAACTTGTAGGAAGTTTATGTCCCGTCTCACTGGTAAGCTTGAGTTCAACATTTAAAGTATTTTTAGTATGTGTTTGGTTCAAAAGTGTGATGCTTGCAGCACTTTGAAGTATCTCTTCTGTTTTATTGAGTACTTTATCAAATGAAACGGCTCTATTGATACCCAATTGCTCCTTGTTATTTTTCAAAATATCAAGCATAAGCTTATTTCCACCGACAAATATATGCTCAGAGAAATTATCTCTTTTTGTCTCTAGCCATGGTGGATTTGATGCCATTTTCACACCGTCTGCTTTTTCCATGT
>JAYEGP010000305.1:23848-29814 GCA_034659135.1 Campylobacterota bacterium | reverse complement strand
AAATTAAGAAACTATGAAGGAGCACTTATAGTCGCAGGAGATTTTAATAGCTGGAATAATAGTAGGATGAGAAGTTTAGAGATACTCACTAAAGAATTTTCACTCCAAAAAGCTAAGATAAAAAATGACAAATATCTACTACAAATATTTTCATTTGCGGTTGACCATATCTTCTATAGAGGTGTTGAACTCCTAGAAGCAAATGCTATAGATACAAAAGGTTTATCTGATCATAATCCAATTTATGCGAAGTTTAAAGTTTAATAAAAGAGTACTAATTTTTGACTTAGTTAAAATCACTTACTGCTCTTAGTTTTCGAATGAGAATTTGTGCTTTTTCTAACTATTTATTCAACTACATTATATGTAAATCAATCTTAATTCACATTATTAACCTACATGTTATTTGTTAGTTAATTAACAAAAATTATGACAGGTTGTCATATATTAAACAAAAAATAGACAAATCCTATAAAATTCTTAAAGTTTGGATGTTCATTTAATGCTGTATATTCAAATTAAATCACATTTTGTGAGTTAATTAGCAAATATCTTACATAAACTACAAAACGTTGCTTAAGTGAAGGATTAAAAATGGAAGTTAAACGCGTGAAAAACTTAGAAATTGAATCACCCGTTTAAAGCTATTTTTTCACAGACGTGATCTCTTTCACATCGGCAGTGACTGAGGTTTGTGCATCCATTAAGACGATCTCGTCACTTACATGTAAAGCATCAAGCCCAATTACTTTACCCGCTTTGACAACCTGTGCGTAACCACGTTTTGAACGCAATTTCGGATTGGCACTCTCATAAGATTTATACAGTTGATGCACTGCATTACGACAGTGATTCAGATTTTGCATTTGAGCCTGAGTCAAGTTATCATGCAGAGGTTTCAGTTGGCGTTTAAAACCTTCTAGTTTTATGACTATCTGTCTTTGAAACTGCTCTTGTAGCTGTTTTATTTGACTCTGATGCATGAGCATTTTCTGCTCAATAGAGTGACGCTGATAACTATGAAGTAGATGTTTAAGCGTCTCTTTTTTTTGACTGAGTGTATGGTGAAGTTGCGTACTCAAACGTGACCGCATCACATCCATCCCTTGTAAAAACTCGTGTTGATCAGGTAAAATCATCTGCATCGCGGCACTGGGAGTCGGAGCACGTAGGTCTGATACAAAATCACTGATCACCCAGTCGATCTCATGACCCACTGCTGAAACAAGAGGTGTTTGAGCTTTATAAATAGCCTCTGCTACGACGCGCTCATTAAATGCCCAAAGATCTTCAATACTTCCACCACCACGTCCAATGACGATCACATCGTAGTTTTTTGAATCAATTTTATTGATAGTATTCGCAATTTGAGATGCCGCATTTTCTCCTTGTACAAGGACATCATACACGCTTACATGTAAAAGTGGCCAACGCACAGAAGCAACACGCAACATGTCTTGAAGCGCGGCTCCCGTAGCTGAAGTAATTAAGGCGATACGCTGTGGATATTTTGGCAAAGTTTTTTTACGCTCCTGCTCAAAATAACCTTTCTCATCCAACTCACGTTTAAGCTGTTCAAACGCCAAGGCAAGTGCCCCATGACCCGCAGGTTCAATGCTAAAAGCACGAATTTGATATTTTCCGCTCGGTTTATACAGAGTAATCGCACCATTGATGACAACTTTTAAACCCTCTTCAAGACGAAATTTTAAAGAGCTGGCATTACCACGAAACATAATCGCGCTGATTGAGGCATCGGCATCTTTTAGGGTAAAATAGATATGACCACTGTTATGATAGGTGATACGGGAGAGTTCACCTTCGACATTGACCTGAATAAAGGTGGCTTCAAGAAGGTTTTTTATCTGCTCGGTAAGGTCGCCGACACTTAAAGGAGTCATCATTATATATCGAGTTTTAATTTGCCCGTAGTGTAATTATGTACCAAAGCAGATATCCTTATATATATTTTTTAAAAATTTCAAGATCATCATGATTGTACTTGACGCCAACAATCTCTTGTCTATATTCAATACCTTATCCATACTTGAAGCGTTAATAGATACTCTTTCTAAATCCAACTCTTAGTACTAGAAGCAATATCTCACTGTTCTCAACTCTAAAAAGAACTCTTATTTTCTTTGCTACAACAAATCTGTACTGATTTTGAAATTCACTGCCTTTTAATTGAGTAATTTTTTTACTATCTTTTAAGAGTTCAAAATTTTCTGAGAGATAAATTATTTTTTTAACTATAAGTACTCTATCTGGATGAGCAAAGCTTTTTAAATCTTTTATCGATTTCTCTGAATATTTTATATTCAAAGATCTATGCCCAACTCTTTATAGGCCTCATCACTATCATAAACTTTCATCGTGCCCTCTTTTATCTCTTTAGTAACACTATCAGCAACGATGGTATCGGTGTAGTCAAAATAAAAATCAAGAGCATTCTCCACAACCTCTTTTTGAGATTTATGCATAACTTCTGATACCACTTCAAGCTCTTTAGCTATACCCTCATCAATCGAAAAAAGTTTTTTAACAGTAGCCATCTCAACATCCTTTACTGTATATATCTAATTATATATCCAAATAGATATAATGTCAATATTTTAGATGCTGAAAAATTCTACTATTTTTTCTCGGCAATAATTAGCGTAGAGATATCCATGGAGAAACTTTGTGTCAAACGAATCTCAAAACCTGCACTACGCAGCTCCTCTTCCATCTGACCTACCGTTGCAAAGTCACCAATAGAGTTAGGAAGGTACTCATAGGCTTCAAGATTTTTTGAGATAAAGCCCCCTACTTTTGGCAAAATACGATTCATATAAAAATCACGAATACGTCCTAAAAGTGAAGGGTTTTCATTTTTCATAAACTCTAAGATGACCACCATACCACCCGGCTTTAAAATACGGTTAAACTCTAAAAGTGCCGCCTCACGTTCAACAACATTACGAATACCGTAGGTGATACTTAAAAAATCAGCACTGGCATCTTCTAGGGGAATCTCGGTAGCTTTGGCGATATGATAAGTAAAGTCAGGGAACTTTTCACGTCCAACACCCACCATGCCCTCAGAGGGATCAACACCGATAAGTTCATTGACGCTTATCTTTTTTTCTTGCGCTTGACGACGCCAGTAATCCATCATGTCACCCGTGCCACAAGCCACATCAACAATACGATCAACACTCTTTTTTCCATAAAACTCAAAGGCTTTATTGCACCCTTTTTTTCGCCAGCTTCGATCAACTCCCATACTCATAACGCGATTTGCCTTATCATATGTTGGGGCGATATCATCAAACATTGAGACAATTTTTTCTTGTTTTTCCATTAATTCCTCTTCATCCAGAGCATCATATCGCTCTCAATTTGCCTTACATGTAAGATATGAAAATCATCTTTATTATTTAGTAACGACATTGTACCACTGCCGCTTTGAGGTGAGATAAAAGTCAAATAATAATCGGTGACATCTTTAGTAGCTTCATACATACCACGGCCGCCTTCTATCAAAATATTTTTATAATCTTTCATCCGCTCTAATGAGTTTTCAATATAAACCTGACGTCCATCAATCTGAAAAAGCGGGATGTCACGATCAAAATCATCTTGGTGAGAATAGATCAAAATATCAGGGGCCTTACCCTTAACCATACGTGAATCAAGTGTAGGTCGATCAAGCCGCACAGTATTGCCACCAATGACCAAAAGATCACACACATTTCGCATGGCATGGACATACTCTCGCGAAGCCTTTGAGCTTACGGTTCCACCGTCAATAGTACCATCGAGTCTTTGCGCCCATTTGAAAGTCACAAAAGAGTGTTTTTGCCACTGCAAAAAAGGATAGAGTAAGCTGTACGTGTTCTCGACATCACTATTTATCTCGATAGCAGTATCAGCTTCTTGCAATAGCGATGTTCCGCCTGAGGCGCAAGGGTTTTCATCCCGATGTCCAATAAAAACTTTTTTTAAACCTAAAGCCGCAATAAGTGATGCACATGAAGGCGTTTTTCCTTCATGAGAACAGGGTTCAAGTGTCACATAAATACTACAGTTTTGAAAAATATCTTGATGATTTTTTAGAAGATATTCATGCAGTTCATGAGCCTTACATGTAAAAGCAATAGCTTTATCATCAGTTAGTAATACATAAGCATCTCGTAAGGCTAAAACTTCTGCATGAGCTTCCCCTGCTTTTTGATGGGCATTAACAGCTAAAATTTCGCCGTTTTTTCCAACAACACAGGCACCGACAGCGGGATTAGGAAAGGTAAGACCTTGATAGCTCCACGCTTTATCTAGGGCGAGTTTTAAATAGTAAGCGCTTTGCATTACCACTCGAAGTAGGTTTTTGCCTTATTGAGATCATTAAATGAGACCGTAATTTCACCTGATTCAGCATCACGCAGCGTAATATCATTATCATTGACACTAAGAAGTTCACCGCGATATTTTGTTTTATCTTTCATCGTAAGTGCCACGTTTTCACCTACAGAACTTACGATATGAGAAAGTGTCATCAGTTTACGCTCAATGCCTGGAGAGCTTACTTCAAGGCGGTATTCGCCTGACATCGGAGGCGTGACATCAAGAAGCGGTGAGATGAGTTTTGTTGCTTCAACAACCTTATCCATACTGACACCTTCAGAAGAGGTCACACTCACACGATAGATCGCTTCTTCATGCTCGCTGGTAATGGTTGTATCATACAAGCTTAAGCCAATAGAGCTAAGCATCGTTTTAATATCCTTCTCAAGACTCATCGTTTTCCTTTGTACTGCGCGTTGAAATCTTCGCAAAAAGATCTTCAATAGTTTTACTTTTTTCTAAATGATCATCAAAAACAAAGGTAAAAATAGGAGAACGAAACCAGCCCTGATCTCGTGAACAGTGCTCTTCAATAATAGGACGGGCTTTTTTAAGTTGTTTAAGAAAGGTACGACGCTCTTCTTCACTGTAGTTATGAGGATCGAGAAAGATCTTAGCGTCACTACGCCCTTTTGAGCACTGAACATCAATAACATCGATCTCACGAAGCCTTGCGTCATTAAGTCCACTCAAAGCTTCAGGAATCAACTCTTTAAGAATTGACTCAGTACGTTTTACTTTAATTTCTGCTGGAGTCACAGACTGACTTTTTGCTCAACTTTAGTAAAGGTTTCGATAACATCACCAGGTTGAACATCTTCATAACCGTTAATGACAACACCACACTCATAACCGTTACCGACTTCTTTAACATCATCTTTGAAGCGCTTGAGTGAATTAAGTTCACCCTCGTGAACAACAACACCATCACGAATAATACGTACGAGTCCGCCACGCGTTAACTTACCATCAACAACAATCGATCCAGCAACAACACCTTTAGGAATTTTGAAGACCTCTTTAACATCGGCTTGACCTGAATGCTCTTCTGTATATTTTGGAGACATCATACCTGTAAGCATTCCGGTAATATCATCAATAATCTGATAGATGATCGTATAGGTACGAATCTCAACACCGGTCTGTTTAGCTAAGGCTTTAACGGCGCCCGTAGGACGTACATTAAATCCAAGAAGAACACAGTTTTCTGAGTTATTAACTAACTGAACATCGGTCTCCGTAATACCACCGACACCTGATGAGATGACATTAACTTTAACTTCATCATTACGCAGTGCCATAAGTGATGACTTTATCGCTTCAAGTGAACCGTGAACATCCGTTTTAAGAACCACTTTAAGTGTTTTCAAATTACCTTCAGCAATCAATGAGGTCAACTCATCAACCGTTGTTTTTGTTGAGTGTGAAAGTTCACGATGACGCTCGTATTCATAACGTTTTTGTGCGTACTCGCGTGCTTCTTTATCATTGGCAACAGCGATCAAAGTTTCACCTGATGGTGGCACTTCATTGAGCCCAACAACAACAGCGGCCTCACTTGGTCCTACATTTTTGATCTG
>JAYEGP010000305.1:0-23748 GCA_034659135.1 Campylobacterota bacterium | reverse complement strand
CCAATATGCTGTGTAATTCCACCCGCTTCGCCATCAACAACTTTGGCATCACGAATGGCATCAAGTAGTGAAGTTTTACCATGATCAACATGCCCCATAATCGTAATAATTGGAGGACGTTCTTGGAGATTTTCATCTTCAAGCACATCTTCTTCATAGGACTCTTCATAATTAAACGCATCTTTAGGATCGATGGTAGTGACTTCAACCTCAAACTCTTCAGCAAGAATCTCAATCTCATCTTTACCTAAAAAGTCATTTTTTGTAGCCATCATACCGAGGTTAAAAAGTACCTTGATGATATCTGACATGGGACGATTTAACTTTTCAGCAAACTCATAGACACGAATATCTTCAGGAATCTCTACATGCGTAATAATTTCATCTTCTTGTTTTGCTTTGGCATATTTTTGACGTTTTCCACGAGAGACTTGACGTGGCTTACGAGGACCACCCTGTTTTTTACCCGCATTACGACCAGCAGGTTTTTTAGGACGGGGCTTTTGAGCTTGCTCTTCTGGAATAACCCGATCGACCTCATTGAGATCAAGAAGAACAACTTGATCTTCTTCATAATCCATAGAGACATCACTCATACCACCACCAAAGATGTTAAGTGAAGTTCCTTGATTTTTTTTCTGAACCGTAGTTTGTTGATTTTTCTTTCTTGATTTTTTAGCCGCAAGTTCTTCAAGTACATCAGCACTTACTTTACCGTAGTTACTTACTTTAGCCGCTTCACTACCACGTTGTGGTGCACTAAAAGTCTCTTCGACTTTTGGCTTTTTCTTTTTAACGATCTTAAGACCTGAACGTTTCACTGCAGCAGGTTTCACCTCTTTGAGAAGCGGTGCTTTTTTCTTCTCAGGTGCTGGTGCTTTTTCAACAGGAGCTTCTTTACTCTTCGTCTCAACAAGATCAGATTTGGACTCTGCTTTTTTCTCTTGAACAATCTCTTCTTGTTTCTCAACAATAGGTGCTTTTTCAGGCTCTGGAGTCGCTACGGGAGTCTCTTCTTTCTCAACTGTTTCAACCGTAGTAGCTTTTTTCACCACAAGTTTCTTTTTGGCTGGCTCTGGCGCAACACCACTCATAATAAAATTCATGATTTTTTCTGCTTCTGCCATAGATACTGAACTCGAAGCTGTTTTTACAGAGACTCCAATAGTTGCTGCTTTATCGACAACCTCTTTTGAGGCAATACCAAGTTCTTTTGCAATCTCGTGGACTCTGACTTTATCTGACATCAATGATGATCTCCCTTAACTGATTCATAAGTTTTTCTAACTCACCGCTCTTACACTGTCTTGCCAATGATTTAGCACATCTCTTCGCTTCATCAATGCAGGTTTTACAGAGGTAAAAACTACGTCCTTGACTCGTGTAGGCTATGAGTTCTCTATCTTGGCACTGAAGCCGTACTAATTCACTTTGAGCAAACTTTCCTCGACAGGTAACACACATACGTTGTGGTTTATGAAATTTTCGTGCCATTATAGCTAAATCTTTCTTGATCTGTGGTAATTTAGCGTTCTATTATAAGACCGCTATTGTCAAAATCAAGTATTTTGACATTAAAGTCTGAGAACTTTTGTTTGAAACGATTGGCCAGACCTTCGGCATCACAGTCATAGACCATATTAAAAAACGTAGAACCACTTCCTGAAAGTGTACTCATTAATGCCCCATTTTCATAGGCCATTTTCTGAACACTAAAAAGTTCTGGAAGCATTTTCATTCGTGCTCTTTGATGAAAACGATCTTGTGTAGCCAGACGAAGGAGTTCCCAATTTTCACTGTAAAATGCAGCCACGGTTAATGCCGAATGCGAAAGATTAAAAACAGCATTCTCTTTAGAGTACGAACGGGGTAAACTTGTTCGTGAACGTGCTGTAGATATGGGTTTATTGGGAATGACAACTACAGCTTTTAGATAATCTGGAAGATGCTTTTTTTCTGAAAATACTTTATTTTTCTCCAGTGTTGCTACATTGAAACCACCCATAACAGCAGGGGTGATATTATCGGGATGCGGCTCATACGTGAGTGCATAATTTAAAATACGACGTTTAGAAACTCTGACACCGGCTGCCTCGTGTGCTGTTGCAATAGCACTAACAATAACTGCTGATGAGCTTCCAAGACCCCGAGACATCGGTATTTCATTATGAAAGACAAATTTAAAATTTTGATTTTTTCGTGTTAATCTCTTGTAATGATCATTGAAAATCCCAACAAAAAGGTTATTACCTTTAAGTCGTGGATTGTTTTCACCTTCACCTTTAATCGCTACACTAAAAAAACGAGAGGGATTAAATTCAACACTATTGCGAAGGCTTACCGCCAGTCCTAAAGTATCAAATCCAGGTCCTAAGTTGGCACTAGTTGCCGGTACACTTATCTTCAATTACGGTCCTTATCCGACAGCTGCAATACCATATGAGGGCAGTGTGTCGTGATCAAAATCATTCATACTGATCTGCTTTGGCAATGCAAAGCTATGTGGAGGCACTTTTTCAAATGTCTGTGTCTCAATGCGTTGTGAAGTTTTAACAAAACAGAGCTTTCCTATCGCTTTGATAGGGGTGTTTTCATTAAAAAAGAAGGCATCTGTAGCATGAAGTGTGTAGTTATTGATAATACAGAGGGTTTTTAGAAAGATGTAAGCGACTTTAATAGCCATGAAACTTCCAGGACCATTGGCATACACAATGTTTTTGATCTCATAACGTTTCAAGATATCTTCAAACAGCTTTGGTAGCGCTTCAGACGTCTGTTCATCTGACACAATCGTCTCTATTAACGATCCATCTTTATAGATACCAATCAACAGAGGTGAGCTTAATGCGATGACAACAACATCATGCATACGCTTTAACCATCTCCTTAGCTTGAACACGTGATAGTTCAACGACCTCATAATTTTCTGGTGAACTTAATAACTCAAGCGTCAGCTTATGGTTAAGATCATGACTTCCAGCAAAGGCTTCATAGTTTCCAATAAAATTTACACCTAAAAGTGCCATATCACCGATGGCATCAAGAACTTTATGACGTACAAACTCATTTGGAAATCGTAGTCCTTCAGGATTAAGAACTTTTTTATCATCTAAAACCACTGCATTTTCCAGACTTCCGCCTAAAGCCAATCCTTTTGAACGAAGATACTGTACTTCATGTAAAAAACCAAAAGTACGTGCACGTGAGATCTCATTGCGATAGTTCTCTTTTGAAAAATCAAACACAAATTGCTGTTGTGCAATAACAGGATGATTGAACTTAATACTAAAATCATATTTAAGATCATTTGATGGCATGAGTTTGACATACTTGTCACCCTCTTTTACACTGACCTCTTTTTTAATACGCATCACTTTTTTTGCTCTCTCTTGAGCGACTATGCCAGCTTCATCCAATAGAAGACAAAAGCTGCTGCTTGAGCCATCCATGACAGGAATCTCATCGGCATCGACGATAACACGGAGGTTATCTATTCCATAAGCATAGACCGCTGAGAGCAGATGTTCTATGGTTGAAATAAAGTGTCCCTCTTTTCCAATGACGGTAGCCATCTTGGTATCAATGACATTTTCAGGTTTCAAAGCGATAGTGACATTCACATCACTACGAAAAAAGACAATACCACTTCCTGCATCAAGCGGTTCAAGGCGAAGTCGTACCGGATTGCCTTTATGAAGACCTATTCCAACAAGTTCGACACTTTTTCCAATCGTAGTTTGCATCATAAATCACCCCTTTTAATGACTACTATTTGACTAAAGCATTAGCAAAAATTATTCCAAAATTATATCTAATATTTGATCTCTTTAATTATCATACACGCTTTACATGTAAAAAATGTGTGCTCGCTACTGTCTATCAATAATCTTCTTTGCATCACTAATAGTATCGGTAATATTCAATTTCAACCATTTTTTATCCATCCACTCCTCAGGACGGACTTCTACACCTTGGACCAAGACCCCAAAATGCAGGTGATCTCCCATGGCATAACCGCTCATACCGGTATTTGCTACTTGCTCACCGGCTTGAATATCATCACCACTGTGAACTGTGGTACTTGAACAGTGTCCATAAATTGTATATAGACCCAAACCATGAGCGATAGCAGGCATATTTCCATAGAGACCATTAAAGTCTGAATAGATAACTTTTCCTGCATTTTGTGTCAAAATTTCACCCATCTTTACACTGGCCAAATCTAAACCTAAATGGTAAGATTCACTGACTTTTGCACCCTTATAATAATAGAGTCGATGATCTCCAAAACTGGCTACTTTTTTACCATTTCTAAGCGGATAGAATGGCTTAATTTCCATCGAATCTACCACTTCTTCTTCTACCACTGAAGTCAATTCATGAATGAGTTTCTCATTTTTGGCACGAATATCTTCATTAATAATTTTGAACTGCTCAATACGATCTTCGGTCTGATCCATAATCTCAAAAGTTTCTGCTAACTCTGCAATTTTGCCATCAAGAAACTTATCACTTAGCTTAATCTTAGAGATACGATATTTACGATCCCTTACACGGTAAGGAATGGTACTTTTGCGTACATTTCCCGCGCTGTCTTTCGCAACAATTTGCGCTTTAAAACTTGGCTCTGTTATTTTCCAAGCAACAAGAGAGATGTAATAGCCCTCTTTATAAAAAGGCTGCGGTTTAAAACGTTTTCCATAATTGGTATCGATATAGAGCTCACTCAAGTTCGGATCATCGGCTTTAAAGACAAGCATTCCAGAGCCACCTTTATGGATGTACATTGAATTTGTTAAGGTGCTAAGACGTGGGCTTTTGGTATCTACCCTCATGACATAGCTCTCTTTAACATCATTACCTGCAAAAAGGTTCCATTTACTTGCATCATTAGCTTCAACAATGAGCGTCACTTCATCTGGCTTAAATGATGCTACACGCTTAGGTGCTTCAACGCTAAAGGAGAGCGAAGCCTCTGGAAAACTAAGCTGTTCTTGCACTAAGACAATTTTCTCTTTTTTACTGATTAAACTCACCTTATACGACTCAATGCCACTGGCATCTTCAATGCTTACATGTAAAGGTACTTTCAGATTCCAAAATCCATTATTATCAACCTTTACTTGGGGGGCATCACTCTCAAACATAGGAGAAAATGAGACAAAGAGTCCTCCTCCTATACCTGCTATCAGGACCAACATAAAAATTATCGATCCGAATTTATTTTTTTTTCTCAAGAATATCCTTTATTAATTTTTGACAGGCATCATCGAGTGTTGTATGAGAACAACGAAAACCTGCCGCATGAAGATGGCCTCCGCCATCATAGTTGTCTGCAATGGATGAAGCATCAATAGTTCCATCTGTTCGAATCGAGCCTTTAATCGTGCCATCTTTAAGTTCACAAAATAGTAATGCCACACTAACCGTTGGCAAATATAGCGACGCTTCTAAAGCCGCTTCACAATCTCCAAAAACAGCTCCCGTTGCATCTAGCATCGCTTGAGTCACCTTATGAACTACAATTTGAGCATTTAATTCTAAAACCATATTTGAAAACATCAAGCCTTTTAAACGCAAAAGTGAGAGTGGTGAGGTTTGAAAAAGATGCTTAATAACAGCCGATTTATCAGCCCCTTTTTCTAATAAAGTCTGCGCCATAGCAAAAGTGTTAGCATCGGTTTTATCACTCATAAAGTTTTGCGAATCATCGACTAATCCAGCATACAGAGCCGTCGCCATTTTTGGATTTATTTTGACGCCTTGGGAGATAAAATAGTCATAAATAACCCGTGTTGTTGAAATCGCACTTTCATCTACAACATTGAGACAAGCAAAACGCTCATTACTCATATGATGATCAAAATTTATGAGCTCAATGTCGACTACAACACCCAAACGCGAAAGACTTCCGCAATCAAAACTGATAGCTAAGTCACAACTTTTTGGCACACTGTGCTTGAGTTTATCTACCCAAGGTAAAAACATCAAACGCGGATCAATAGCTTTCGTATAAGAAAAAAGAGTTATCTTCTTTTGTACTTGTAAGAGATACGAATAAAATGCAGAGGCACTTCCCATGGAGTCAGCATCGGGATTCATATGCGTAATAAGGACAATATGTTTTGCAGCCTTGATTTTTTCTAGTACCTGATGCATGAGCCCGTCTATGTTTTAATTTCGTGATTATAGCTTAGCACGCTTACATGTAAGAAAAATATTTTAACGCTTATTCATTTTATAAACATAGGCTAAGACTTCAGCAACGGCTGCAAAAAGTGTTTCGGGGATAGGCTGGTCTAAATCTACTTCTTTAAAAAGAGCACGGGCTAATGGTGGGTTTTGCACAATATGCACTTCATTCTCACGAGCGATTTTCTTTATTTGAACGGCAATATTATCTTTACCTTTAGCGATTACTATGGGGGAGCGGTGCTTCTTTTCATCATACTTAATTGCTACGGCATAATGGGTGGGATTCGTTACCACAACATCCGCATCAGGGACAGAAGCCATCATTCTTTTTTGTGCTGCTTGCATCTGAATCTGACGAATCTTTCCTTTGATATGAGGGTCTCCTTCCATATTTTTCATCTCATCTTTGATCTCTTGCTTGCTCATTTTGAGTTTATCGGTGTACTGTTTTCTCACGATTACAAGATCAATCATCGCAAATACGAAGAGAACGAAAAGCATGACTAAGGCTAAAATCAACTCTTTTTCATGTACCCATGCCAATTGATCAGGCAGACTAAAAAGAGCGACAGTTGGCAGCTCTTTAATATATAAAAAAAAGAAAACAAATCCAATACTGAGTGCCGTCAATGACTTTAATGTTACTTTTAAACCTTCAATCAATTTCTTAATAGAGAATAAATTTCCCAATCCTTTAATAGGATCTAGTTTTGTGATATCGGGGACCAAAGGTTTTGTTGTGAATATAAATCCAAACTGTGCTAGAGCACCAATAATCCCTGAAATCGCAACAACTATAGCCAAGGGCAATACAATAAAAAGAAACTCTTTCATGCAGATATATGCGATATCAATCATATTGGCTTGATTGAGTTCCATGCCCTGAAGAGAGAAAAGATGATACACAAGATTCATAACTCGCTCTTCCATATAGGAGGAGAGCAGCAAGAGACCTATAATAGCGACAAAAAGTGTAAAGACTCCCGAAGTATCACGCGAGTTGGGGACATTCCCCTCTTTACGAGCATCTTCTATCTTCTTGGAGGTGGGTTCTTCTGTCTTTTCCTGATCATCAGCCATTAAAACTCCCTATTTAATAGCTTATGTAAAGCTATTGTACTTTCATAGAGAGATCAATCCAGTTGGCTTGATGGATAAGTGAACCTGAACTGATCGCATCTACACCCGTTTTAGCATACGATTCAATGGTTTCAAGATTAATATTACCGCTAGCTTCAAGCAAAACTGACGGATAATTTTCATTTCGGTAGGCAACAACCACTTCAAGTTGCTCAGGAGTCATGTTATCACACATCACAATATCGGCTCCAAGTTTCATAAACTCTTTCGCTTGATCAAAACTTTCAGCTTCGATCTCAATCTTAGAGGTGAAAGGAATCTGTTTTCGTGCCTCTTGCATAAAAGTCTCAAGATTTTCAATCGTTTTAAGGTGAGTATCTTTTAACATCAAGGAGTCATCCAGACCCATTCTATGATTTGTAGCACCGCCTGTACGCGTGGCATACTTTTCAAAATTACGCAGTAAAGGACGTGTTTTTCGTGTATCTAAAAGCTTCGTCCCATAAGGTTCGATCAAGGCAACATACTGACGGGTTAATGTTGCAATAGAACTGGCATGAAGTAAGATATTTAAAAAGGTCCGTTCAATCTTTAATAGCGTATGTGAATCCGCATTCAAGGTGGCAAGAACATCCCCTTTTTTAAAGCCTTGTGAATCTTGAATGTGCCATCTTACATGTAAGGTTTCTAACTGGGCAAGTGCCTCACAGTAAAGCTCTCCGGCAAGCACCCCATCACTTTTAGCAATAATCTTAGCTTCCGCTTGCGTTGCTGGTGCAATACGTGCATACAGATCACCGCGCCCCACATCTTCAGCCAAAGACGTTTTGACAAAATCTAAGATCATAGTGCCATCATCCGTTCCAGTGCAATGGCCGCCCATTTTGAAGTATTATCATCTAAAAATATCTCATTAATCGGCTCACCCTCTTCGATCGCTTTAAGTGTGGCGTAGAGATCTTCTAGTGTGGTCTCATTCATCGTAGGGCATTCTGGTTTACTAGAGGAGAGCACATAGGTGTTTTTTTCACGTAAACGATTAACGAGATTAAACTCGGTTCCTACTGCTACTTTTTGATCCTCTGGAAGCTCTTTGATATACTTAATCAACTGTGATGTGGAACCAACAAAGTCCGAAGCATCACAGATCTCAGGATCACATTCAGGATGCGTTGCAATTAAAATACCAGGATATTTTTTACGGTAAAAGGCGATATCATCTACGCTAAAAAGCTGATGCACCGAACAAAAACCGTCATAACAGATGATGTCTGACTCTTTAGGATCACTGCCATCACCGATAACACACGATTTTAATCCCATCTGATTGGCGATATTTTGTCCCAAACAGCGATCGGGTACAAAAAGAATTTTTTTACCTTCACTTAGAGCATTGCTTATAATCACTTTGGCATTAGAGCTGGTACAGACCAAGCCTCCCATCTCGCCCACTTTTGCCTTAACATCTGCACTCGAGTTGATATAAGTGATCGGTAAGATCTCTTCTTTGGCGATACCAGCTTCTTTAAGTTTCTGAATCGACTCTTCATAATAGAGTCCATCAATCATCTTCGCCATAGAACAACAGGCTATTTTTGGCATCACCACACGTTTGTGTGGACTCAATACCTTCACACTCTCCCCCATAAACCCAACACCGCAAAAGACAACAAACTCAGCATCATCATCACGGGTTCTTTTCGCCAGTTCGAGTGAATCTCCCGTGATATCACCCATCTCAAAAACTTCGTCACGCTGGTAAAAATGAGCGACCACCGTAACATCTAAACGGCTTTTAAGCTCACGAATCTTTTCTTGTAACTCTGCTGTACTTAACTGCAATAGAGCTCCTTACATGTAAGAATAAAATTTATGCGATTATAACGAATATTAAAGTAAACTACGCCTACTAGATTTCTCTTATAAGGCACGTTTATGGATTTTCTTTCCAATCTTAATGCACAGTTTTACATCATCGCTTACCTTGTGGGCAGTATTCCTTTTGGCCTGCTCTTGGCAAAGTTTTTTGCAGGAGTTAATGTCAAAGCCTCAGGTTCTCAAAGTATAGGGGCAACCAACGTATTACGTGTCGTTAAAGAGAAAGATCCGCTCCTTGCCAAAAAACTTGGAGCCGCAACGCTCATTTTAGATGCTCTAAAAGGTATTGCGGTCATTGCAGTTGCTGATTTCATAGGACTCAGTGATGCTACACTTTGGGGCATTGCTGTTTTAGCCGTAATCGGTCACTGCTTTAGTCTCTACCTCTGGTTTGAAGGCGGTAAAGGTGTCGCTACAGGTATGGGTGTCTTACTCTATCTCTTGCCTATTGAAACCGTGATTGCACTGATAGTATGGTTTATTGCAGCAAAAACAATTCGCATCTCATCACTCTCATCCATGATCGGACTCTCAGCTGCTTTAATCGCAAGCTTTATTATCCATCCAGAGATGCCGCATGCCCCTGTTGTACTCATTGCCTTTATTTTAGTCTATAAACATATTCCAAACCTTATTCGTGTCGTACAAGGTCAAGAGAAACGCATCGTCTAATGCAGATACATATTGATGACTTAAGCTTTGAGTGTATCATCGGTCTTTTAGATTTTGAACGTGTAAAGCCTCAAAGAGTTATCCTTACATGTAAGATTGAGTACAGCTATCAAGAAAGCCAATTTATCAATTATGCTGATGTAGCAGACAGTATGACTAGCCACATGAAAAATGAAAAATTCGAACTCCTTGAGAGTGCCTTGGAATTCCTTTCAGAGCAGCTCTTAGCAAGCTATCCTAAGATTGAATTACTCTACCTAAAGATAGCAAAACCTGACATTTTAGCTAATGCTACCGTCGCCCTCAGTGAACACTATCACGTCAATAAACTTAAATAAGATTTAAATTTTTATTAAAGTAAATTTAAAAATAGTTTAAATTAACCTAAAAGTATGATATAATCCGATTAATAAATCATAAAAATCTTAACCCAACAAATAGGAATTTAAATGCGAATTCTCATCATTGAAGATGAAGTAACACTAAACAAAACATTAGCTGAAGGCTTAAAAGAGTTTGGTTACCAAAGTGACGTTGTAGAAACATTAAAAGATGGTGAATACTATCTTGATATCCGTAATTACGACTTAGTTTTAACGGATTGGATGCTTCCTGATGGAAATGCTATCGATATTATCCCTGATATTAAAGCTAATACGCCTAAAACCGTTATCGTAGTGCTCTCTGCACGTGATGATAACGAAAGTGAAATTGCTGCACTTCGTGCAGGTGCTGATGATTATATTCGTAAACCCTTTGACTTTGATGTCTTAGTGGCACGTCTTGAAGCGGGTCTGCGTTTTGGTGGTAGCAACATCATCGAAATCGAAGACCTTACGATTAATCCTGAAGAGGAGAAAATCATCTACAAAGAGAATGAGATTGAACTTAAAGGAAAACCTTTTGAAGTTTTAACCCATCTTGCACGTCACCGTGATCAGATCGTCTCTAAAGAGCAACTCCTTGATGCCATCTGGGAAGAGCCAGAACTGGTAACTCCAAATGTTATTGAGGTGGCTATCAATCAGATCCGTCAAAAGATGGATAAACCTTTAGGTATTACTACTATTGAAACTGTGCGTCGTCGCGGTTACCGTTTCTGTTTTCCAAAAGAGATCAGCTAATACACCATCTGCCCTCTGGGTAGATTTCCCTCAGTACGCTCTTCTTATTACATCATTTTTCGCTACTATTACATCAAGGCACCACTTCTATTAGGAGCAAAAGACCATGGCCGTTAAAAAAAGTATTCGCAGACAATTCTTAATTCAACTCATCTTTGCTTCGGCATCGCTTATCTTTATTTTCTCTTCTGCCTTGTATTTTATGATTAAAGACTCTATCTATACCGAAAAAAAAGAGACCCTACTACAAGTTGCTCACAATATCTGTTCGTATCAGTCACTTGAAAATGCCAAGCACAATCCATCAGACGCTATTTTGGGTCTCTCCATAGAACTTCTGAATTTAGATAATATCCCAGAAAATCAAATCTATATCAATAGTTTTCAAAAAGAAAAACGTACCTATTTAAAGCTCATCTACCCTTTTAATGAGGCCAAACGTGAATATTTGAGTATCACCAAAGATATCACGACAACAGAAGCCTTGCTTAGTAGAATACTAAACTCCATTTTTATCATCAATGCCATTGGCTTTCTTGTTGTCATACTCTACGCTATCGGTCTATCAAAGATGCTCATTTCTCCAGTCACCACCCTCTCCAATAGGCTTTCGAATATGAATGAACATCTTATTCGCCCTATTAAGGTCAGAGAATTACCCGAAGAGTTTGAACCTCTTGGAGATACCCTAAATCGACTTATAAAACGTATTCAAAATTTTGTAAAATACCAAAAAGAGCTTTTTATCGGCGCCGCGCATGAGCTAAAGACCCCTCTAGCTGTCATCAAATTAAAAAATCAAGTGACGCTTATTAAGAAACGCTCGCCAGAGGAGTATATAGAAGCCATCAAAATCACCAATACCACCATTGATGAGATGGATAAGATAGTAGGTGACATTCTAAACATGGGTCGTCAAGAGGGTGCACAACTTGAAACGCCTGATGAAGTTGATGTGATTGCACTCTTACAAAAAAAATCTGATGACTTTTTACTTCTTGCCAAACATGAAGATAAAGAGTTGATTACCTCTCTTGAACCCAATCTCTTTATGGCAACACTGCAAGTCAAACTCCTTAATCAAATTATTCAGAACTTTTTACAAAACGCACTAAAATTTACGCCAAAGGGAAAAAAAGTGACACTAAAAAGCTCCCAACACGATAAAGGTCTGCTTATTGAAGTCATCGATGAGGGGTGTGGCGTTGATGATAGTATTGATCTTTTTGCTCCTTTCATGCGTCAAGGCAATAAATCTGGAGTCGGATTAGGACTCTTTCTTGCAAAAAGTGCAGCAGAAGCTATTGGCGGAGAAATAGCCATTAAAAATCGCAGTGATGGGATTGAAGGGAGTGTTGCTTCACTCCTTTTAGAGTCAAAACTTTGCTGTCCTATACGAAAACCTTGAACATCTTAAAATTACTCCAAGGTTAGTTGCGCTATAAATCGACTAAAAATAAACATAAGGTTATTTAATGCCATTATTGATTAATGACGAATGTATTGCATGTGATGCTTGCCGTGAAGAGTGCCCAACTGAAGCTATCGAAGAAGGCGATCCCATTTATGTCATTGATGCAGACCGATGTACAGAATGTGTAAGCATATATGATGAACCCGCATGTATTGCGGTCTGCCCTGTTGACTGTATTGTCCTTGACCCTGATAACCGCGAAACACTTCAAGAGTTACAGTTCAAACATAAACAACTCTTTCAAGACGAAGAATAAAACCTAATTTTTATACTATAAAGTAGAGAGCATGGCAAAACGTACCGCTATCATTGATATAGGATCTAACTCAGTTAGAATGGTTGTCTTTGAAAAGAGCAGTCGTTTCGCCTTTCATCTGCTTCATGAGATTAAAAGCCCTGTGCGTATCAGTGAAGGCGCTTATGAAAACGGTGGCGCGCTCCAAGACGCTGCACAAGATCGGGCTATTGGTGCACTAAGAGATTTTCTCTCTCTCGCAGATTCTTATAAAGTCCGTAAAATTCTCTGTGTTGCAACCTCTGCTGTACGTGATGCCTCTAATCGTTCCCAGTTTTTAAGTCGTGCCAAACAAGAGTTGCAACTCTCTATAAAAGTAATCGATGGAGAGAAAGAGGCCTATTTTGGTGGAATCGCCTGTGCCAATCTTTTAGCCAAAACGGATGCCATTACCATTGATATCGGGGGAGGCTCCACCGAGTGTGCCCATATAAGCAATGGAAAAGTCCTTAACGGGCATTCACTCAATATTGGAACCGTACGCCTTAAAGAGCTCTTTTTTGATAAAGATGACATTAAAGGTGCCAAAGCGTATATTGATGATGCTATTGCCACACTTCCCATTAAAGAGAGTGATCATATCATCGGTGTTGGGGGAACCTTTCGAGCCTTAAGTAATGCGATTATGAAGCGTGAGGCCTATCGCTTTAACAAACTTCACGGCTATCATTTTGATGCCAAGATTATGATTGATTTTGGTGAAAAAATTCTTAAAGCAGATACGGATGAACTTAAAGCTCTTGGTATTAAACCTGATCGTTTTGACATCATTAAATCAGGAACATTAATCCTGCTTCGTATCATAAACCGTTTTAAAATTTCAAAACTAACCGCAAGCGGTGTCGGTGTACGTGAGGGGGTCTATCTAAATGATCTTTTACGTCATCAGCACGGATCCTTTCCTGCTAACTTTAACCCCTCTGTACGTAATCTTATTGATCGACGTATTATTGATCATAACCACGCTAATCATATGGCTAAGACGGCAGGAACACTCTTTGACCTCTTACATGTAAAGCTCGATATTTCGCCACAATACCGCTCCTCTTTTGTCATCGCTGCAAAACTCTCAAAGATCGGGACATCACTTCACTTCTACTCATATCATCAGCACGGCTATTATCTCATTCAGTCGGCTTTGGAGTACGGATTTACCCACAAAGAGATCATGCTCATTGCCACACTGATCCGTTATCAAAAACGTAAGCGTGCCAAACGTGAACATAAAGAGTTGTATGCCTCTTTACTTCCTAAAGCGTCCATGCTCGATAGTATGAGTCAACTCCTTCGACTTACAGATACACTGCTCTCACACCATCCAAGGCAGATAGACTTTGAACTCTCTTTTGAAAACAGAACATTAGAAATAAAAAGCAAGAAAAAACGCTATCTCAGCTGTGAAAAATTAAAGCTACTAGAGGTACAGGGGATAGAGCTTTTGTACTAAAAAGCTCTAAAAAAAGTACTATTTTTGACAGTGATTACAGAGACCAGAAAAGATAAGATCTGTCTCATTGACTTGAAAGTCACTTGTAGGTGTCAGCAGTGTAGTGATCTTATTCATATCCATCTCAAAATCTTCTAAACTACCGCACGATTGACATAAAAGATGGGCATGCGGAGCTTTTATGATTTCATATTTTGGCTTCATATTAGGAACTTTGACCTCTTTTAACAGAGACGCATCAAGCATAGCATTCACATTTTTATAGAGCGTTGCAAGCGATATGGAAGTAAACTGTTTTTGGATCTTAGTATAAAGATCTTCTACGCTTATATGCCCATAATCGTGCATTAATGTAAGGATTCCTAAACGTTGAGGCGTGACTTTCATATCCCGCTCACGTAATAATAGTTCATAATTCATACTGTAATTATAGCTATTTTCTCTCGCTTACATGTAAAGCTATAGCGTCTATAGTTTATACTTATATTTTTTTAAGATTCGATGTGATGCATCGATAACCTCTTCTGACGTGATTGACTTCATGCACTCATGATGTTTCAAAGGGCATTCACGTTTCATACACGGAGCACACTCCATTTCGTGACGCACAATTTCAGAATGAGAGTTTTGCCATTGCGACGTTTCTAAATGACGCGTTGGCCCAAAAATAGCAACAGTAGGAACCTGATAAGCAGCAGCGACATGCATAGGGCCACTGTCATTCGTGATAAAAAAATCTAAGCCGCCAATATGTGAACACAAGGCTTCTATACTCGTCTGACCTGCAAGGTTGGTAACACTCTTTACATGTGCTGTGAGGGATGAGGAAGTACTCTTTGGGTGTAAGGCACGAAGCGCTACTTCAATCTCCTCTGCCATCTCTGTTTCACTAGGCCCTCCAAAAATCACAATATCATAGCGATCTGAAAAATGTGCAGCAACTTCAGCAAATTTTTCAGGGTACCATCGCTTTGCTGAGCCATAGGTTGCTCCAGGGTTGATTCCTAAAGTCGGTCGCTCATAAGTGATTTTAGGGATATGAAGTTTTAAATGTCCAGCGATTGCATCGTGTTTGAACAGAGTATTGGCTAGGTTCTGATACTGTAGTACAAGGTGCTGTTGTCTTGACATAGCAACACTTTGAGTTAAAAACAGCGTAGCATGCCAGCTTTTTCTAGCCACAGTAATAGGGGTATGACTCCACTTTAAAAGCAGTGACGCGTGAAGTTGATCTCGAAAAGAGATCGCCCGATCATGACCCTGCAATTTTTGTGCAAATCGATAAGTATTTATAAAACGATTGCCACTTTTTTTAGTGTCGTCAACATAAGCATTATGACATTTGGGATGATGCTTAAGCGCTTCGACACTCACATAAGAGCCAACAAAGGTAAACCTAACATCTTCTTGAGCAAGCAGTGACTCAATAGCAGGTGTCGCCATAACCGCATCGCCTAGCCAGTTGGGTAAAATCACTAATATCTTCATAACTCACCCTCAGGATAGATATAGATCGGTTTAGAATTGATCTTGACTTCAGAGCACACCCTTCTTGAGCCCTCAAAACAGACCACAAGATGTGGTTTTGCAAAATGAATAATATGCTCATGTTCAGACCATAAGATCGATAGATTACCTAAATGGTTCTTACATGTAAGCATATGACGATCTTCAAAAACTCCATAAGAGATGTAGGTGCCATCACGTTCATCATAGACACCATAAGAGTGAAACTCAGCACCTTCAAGCTGTTCAATCATGGTTTTAAACACCTTATAAGCCAGACGTTTTCGGATGCCTTCACGAGAGTCTATCATTCCATAACCAGATGCTATGAGTTGGTGCCAAAAGACAGTATCAACTTGTTGCGAGGCGAAAGCTAATAGATAATAGCGTAACATAAAAAGAGCGTAATCTTCTTCACTCACACACTCGTGCTCACTCGTTGGCGCATAAGGAGCGGTATTAGAGATTGGCCAATTCGTCTCCGTAATATAAAACTTTTTTCCTACCTGAGCACTGAGCATCATCATCGCACGCTGCAAGCGTATCTTTTCAAAGAGAGAAAAACCCATCTGCGTATGTTCAGGGGCACCCCGTCTGTCCACATAAAGCAGTGATGAGAGTCCATCAAAATAGACTTTATGCATGTTAAAAAGCGCGTGTGCGGTAAAATGAAATTCAAAATCGATAACACTAGGACCAATTAACTCTAGATCTATAAAATCCTTATCTCTAACTTTTTGTGCCACCTTATAAAACTTCAAATACTCATCAACACCAAAAAAGCCCCACTTAGCACGGTTAATCGTTGTCCCTACCTGAAACCGCGAGGCATATTTTCCTAAAGCATCAAAAATTTGAAACAGATCTTTTTTTAGAGCTTCCAAACCCTCAATATGCTCACGGTCTTGCATGATATTGATGGTGATCTCTTTGTCAGAAAAATGCGAACAAAAGGTCTCATACTCCTCTAAACGATGCATCTCCCAAAGTGGCATACGAATCAAAAGCGTCTTCACGCCAAGATCATTCACCATAACAACACTCTGCTCAGGCTCTCTATCAAGATTGACACTCAATCCAAAAAAGCGGTGCGTATCAATGACTCTATCTCGAATTAAAAATCGGATAAGCATCGAAATAGGAAGTACCATTAATGCAATTAAAACTGTTTTTACAAGCGAAAAACGTGCTTTTTTTCGCATTTTTTTCTTAAAAGATCGATCTTTGAGCTGATAAGGTTGGTCGGAATGATAATCCCATTCGAATGGTGTTTGCATAGCCTAATTCTAGCAGTTTATAAAGTAAACGCTGATAAATTAGAAAACACCTAAAGACGAAACTGTTTTGTTTAATCTCTTTAGAGTTATTCTAAAAATTCATTTGCTAATGGTGTGCTGAAACAATTTTTGAAGGATCATCAAAAAAGTCTAGAGATTGGAATATAGCACTAACCTCGCCACCATCACCAAAACGATTAATATAAACACCAGCTTTAAAATAATTCTTAACCTCTTCCCAGTATGTTAAATTATAAGTTTTTATCAACTTACGATTTATTAAAATATCCATAATATTATTTTGTATATGCACTTCTGCACTAAAGAAATCTGCTGGTCGAGGACCTAAGTCTGTATATTCATAAATATTATTTGTATGCGGATCACTGACAATTGTAATTGCCCATAAATGATCATATTTACCCGCTCGACTTCGTTCCCAAAACAGACGTAAGACTGGATAATTATAGGTTTCATGTGTACCATGTATTTGCATCCATGTAAAGGAATCAACTCCAATATCTGGTTTTAGACATTTAAGAGTAGCCACCCAAAAATGACCTTGAGAATCAGCACTGCTCCATTCTATAACCTCTGGCCCTTCTCGAAGCTCAGAACGCACTTTTAAAGTGTCAAGTTCCTTAGATATTACAAAATGTAAATTTTCTTCATTATCAACATAAAATTCTGGCGATTTAAAGTTATTCAAACTTCCATAGTCAACAGTTGTTCCATCAGTGTATAATTGTAGTTTCGATCTTTCAATAACATCACTAAATTTTTCATGTTCATAAGGAATAGAACTATTGGACTCATCATACATTGGTATATCATCATAAACTAAATCAAGATCAATCTCTTCAGGTGGTTGATGAAAATCACATCCATTAAAAAAAAATATTGCTATAAGCCCAGTTACTAAAAGTTTCATAATTTTTCCTTTACTCTATTAGTTTTAAAATCAGGAGGTGCCCATTTAGCATTGTCAGGTGTCCTATAGACGTTTCCCCATTTATGTTTTTTAATATCAACATTGAATTCTACATTCGAAATCAAATTGTCATGAGTGCCCCCACCATGAAAATTCAGATCAACTTCAGTATAGAGATTATCAATTCTATTATAGGCACTTCCCCATTGAAAAGTGATATGGCGAATATTTTTAACTGATATATTGTGTAATTCATTATAAAAACTTTTATTAAACCTAAGGTACCCGTTGCCATTTGTTCCTTTATTGACTGAACCATCAATACTTATGTGCTCTGCATAACAGTGGTAAGCACGCTCAAAGACCAAAGGGTTAGAACCACTATTTTTAATACTGATATTTTTTAAATTAATATAGGATCCATAAAAAATATCTATTCCATTAACCATCAGATCAGTCCGACTGTTTTTATAGATTCCATTATAGAAATCACTTTTTACAATAGAATCAATTGTAATATTTTCTAAACTAATATTATTAATAGGATTAATTTCATACATTGACGCATTTTCATCTATCAAACTATGAGAACGATAGCTCATTATCAATTCATTTTGAGTGTAGCGGGCAACTTCAATAATTTCAGAACGCAATTTAGGAAACTCACGATACCATTTTTTAGCACCTAGAACACCTTGAACATAATCTCTATCATTTGTTTGTTCTATCAATATAAGTTCTTTAGACGTTAATGCTCTTTTTGTGTCAACTTTTATCAAAGTTTGATTATATAGTGATGAAAGAGTTTTTCCAAGATATTCTCCACGAGTTCCACTTATTATAACAATAGCTTTATCTTTACTTTTAAGATGAGATAAAAAAATTGTTTCATCTCCTATAATTTTTATATTATTTCTTCGAATGACAATGGGTTCATAAATATCAAGTACTCCTTTTGGTAAAAAAATACTGGTATTATCATCAACACTTTGAATCATTGCATTAAGTGCCTTGGCATCATCTTTTCCATCATTAACATCTGCTTGAAAAAATACAGATTTGGAAGGAATAATCTCACTGGCTATGAGTCCAATAGATGGTATTGATAAAATATTAGTATAAAGTGTTAACATACTAAAAATAAATAAAAGTACAAATAGATACATTCGATAAGGAGAAAAA
Source organism: Campylobacterota bacterium (assembly GCA_034659135.1). GTDB lineage: Bacteria > Campylobacterota > Campylobacteria > Campylobacterales > Sulfurimonadaceae > S010-53. The sequence goes on along the minus strand of JAYEGP010000305.1, from coordinate 4,687 downwards.
TATTTAGCAAAGGCATACTCTATTAGTGCACTATCTTTATTTGCAGTCTGAATTTCTGTCCCATTCTTGGACCATTTTTGATCAGAAAGATGAAAAAAAGCTTTTATTTTTATCACGGAACCAATCCACTGACTATATAGCATAAGCGGTACGGTTCTCATTGAGACTTGATGTCCAGTATATGCTACTATACACATCTGTATTACACGCACTAATAGTACCCATGAGAAATAAAGGGGAAGATAGATGACATTGACAAAAATTGATAAAAACACTGCAGCAGTTATACCTACTAATGATGTCCACATCAATGCAAGTTGATCCCAGAAAAGGTACTTGATAAAAAGGGGTTGATTTTTTAAGCTTCGAGCTCTCTTATTATTTCGTAAAGTATTACCGTACCAACGATAAGGTAGAGATTGACTCACATCTAAAAAATCGCCATCACGACTTTCAAGCGAATAGATAAGTACATCGGGAAGATAAAGCATTTCCCAACCATTTTTCATAAGATTATACCAAGAGCTTTTGTCATCACCCATTAAAAATCTAAATTTACCATAAGATGCATCAATAATTATGTCATGTTCTATCATGGATATAAAATCCTCAGTCACTATGGCTGAAGTTCTAAAAATAGAAAATCTTCCTGTCAGCGTTAAAACTCTTTTTGATACAGATTGTGATTGGAATAGGATATGACGTTGCCCAAATTTAAGATTAAACCAATCTTTATACCAACGTGATTTTGAATTAATATAAGCAATCTCATTTGTTGTTACAGCTCCAACATTTTTTTCAATGGCAAAAAATGGTAAACTGTTCTCTAATGTCCCTAAAGGAAGATAGGTGTCTCCATCCATAAATATAGTAATACTATCTTCATTAATATTATTATGTGATCGTGAAACAGAACGCAAAGCATGCCCCATAGCAATGCGTTTACCACTGTCTTGTCTTTGTAAAACTAAATGTATCTTATCTGTATTAGGATAAGAGTCATATATATTTCGAATAATACTATCATCATAATCACTTCCCGTAGACACGATAACAGTTGCATCTATAGAAATATTGTTAATATCACTAAAAAGTGCCTGAAAAACTTCTACGGTCACCCATGCATCTTCTTTATATGTAGGAATAATAAAATATAGATGCTTGGGATAACGTTTATTTTTATCTAATTTTTGTATACGTTGTATATATTTCGGATGAATATTCCAAGCATATATTGCTGCTCTAATATAATTTATTATCATCAATGAATATCGCCAAATACCAATTAGAGCTATACTGATGATGAGTTCATTTGAAACCTCAAAAACATAAGGTTTTGAAAGTAAAAAAATGAGTAATGCAATGCTTAGATAAAAAAATGCTGGTTTTATAAATGAAAAAAAAGCTTTTTTTTGATCAAAACGTTTAATCATAATGTAATAAAACTTTGTGGTAAAACATTTAAAATATTTTTAGCAATTGTAGAATTATTAATAATGTAAACTTCAAGATATTCATTAAGATGAAAACGAATGGATGGGTCATCAAATTCAATACGAATTGGTATCTCATTTTGTGAAATTTCTGTTGTATTTGTCGTGACACCCTCAGTCATTGAATACCCAATACCTACTATATGTCCCCAATAAGACTTATTTGTTCTTTTTGAGTAAAGTAAACACTGTTCATCAATATGGATTCTAGTAATCTCATCAGAAGTCAACTTTGTAAGTAAATAAGCTTTCCGGTCTGTTTCTAATGTAATAATTTTATCTAGATACTCAATATCATCTCCATCTTTATGAAATATATTGTGTACAGTACCTGTTTCTTCGGCCACTATAATTGATTTATTTATTTGTTGTTCCAGTGATATTATTTTAAGTTTATTTATTTGATAATTTTGTCTAAGAGTTGTCAGTTCTTTTTGTAATACCAAAACATAGTCCTGGTTTTTAAAAAGTTCATGATTTGTTGAAACTTTCTTTTTATCGGTAGAATTATTATGTAAAACAACACTATTATAATTTTCCCTAAAAGAAAAATATTGGTTTTGTATATCTATATACTTGGTTATTGGAATAAGTTGTTCTTGATATAAAATTGTGGCACGTTCATATGTCTGTTTTTGTACTAGATAAGATTGTTTCAAATACTTCAACTCTTCTTCATCTATCCTCTTTATTTCTAGTTCTTTTATTCTACTTCTTTCAATAAAAACATTTAAATCAAATTCAGTTGTTTTAATCTGATTATTCAAAAAAACTTGTTGTTCTTGAAGTGCTTTAAGTAGCTCTTTTTCTTCTTTTGTATCTATTTCAAAAAGCACCTGACTAGCTAAAACTCTTTGCGAATTATTAACATATATTGATTTAATACTCCCATCTCTTGATGCAGTGTAATTTTTACTATTGCCTGATATTAATCCATTACTTCTACTAATAATTATAAAATTATAAAATAGTATTAGGACAATAACTCCCGTAAATAATGTTCCTACCCCAATATAGAAAAAAAATCTTTTCAGAAATTTATTATGTATATTTTTATATTCTTTATCGCTTAATTGTATAGGTTCAGTAATAGGTGTAGGAACATTTGTCATAAAAAGGCTCGAAGACAACTCATCAATATGATTTCTGTTCCCATCCATCGCTAATGTAGCATAGTGCCGTAAAACTCTTTTATTTTTATCACTAATTTCTAATATTTCAATACCATATTTTCCTTCATATATACTCCTAATAATTACTTTTACTTGTAAAACAATTGACGATTCACCAGTAGGTAAAACTAGTGATATATCGGTACTATCATCTACTTCTAATTTAATTGGAAAATCTGAACTAGAAAGCTTGATTTTAAGACCATGTGTAGACCAATCTTCTACAGTATAACTATGATTATCAATAATTGCTTGAATAGGTATATTAAGACGGTGAGTTTTTCTATTACAATTCTGTTCACTGGTTATTGAACTTATCGTCATTATCTACTCCATTTCTTTTATCAAGGATGTTATATTTGAAACATTACTTATATAAGCAATATCATTTAGAATTTTAATGAGTTCAATTTTCTGTAATAAAATTTTAAACTTATAATCAACAATCTCTTTCTGGCTTGTCAAAATTTTGTCATCAATATTGATATTTAAATTCGGGACAATATTTGCTTTTATCTTTTCAAAATCCTCTATTATCATTTCAGTATAATTGATATCATGTTTATTAATATTGATATGTTTTTGAATCATTGAAAAACTATTATATAAACTATCAAGCTTACTTTCTAGCATCTCTTCAATACTTTTTTGATTGATAGCATAAGACTGTTCTTTTAATTGTCTTAATTTATGTTCATAATCTGCACTGAAATTTATTGGAATATTTCCTTCTAATCCTACAGTATGATACCATCCCATTTCATCGACAACACGGCGATGAACAAAAATATTCATACTAATTGTGTCTAGATAACTCTCATCTATATTAACATATTTCATTTTTGCATTTTGTAATTGCATATCTGGATTACTCTTTTTTGTTATTTGTATAATTTTCTTAATATCTTTTAATTGTAAAAAATCAACTATTTTAAGTAAACTGTAATATTCATTTTCAATCGATACAGCAGAGTCATTTTCATAAATTTCAGATGCCAACTTAAAACGATTATGCATCTGTTCTAAACCCACTAACTCATAACGTGTAATTAATGATTTCGTCAAATTCTCCTGCTTACTTTCAATAGCAACAGCGTACAGTCGACTAAGCTTAAGATAGTATTCTCTATTAGCTTCAGACTTAAGCATATCAATTTTTAATACTCTTGTTAAATAGTGATTTTGTTGCATCTTTGAAAGATCATTAAAATAATTTAACTGTGAAAATTCGAATTGCTTCTCTTTTTTTGTTTTTTGTGCAAAATATCCATTATCAAACAGTTCAAATTTTGCTTTAATCTCATATTCATAATCAGTATACTCACGCATTAAATAATTTTGTTCAATATATTGGGCATATTTTCCGTGAAGATTAAGTCCATAAAAATCAGATGATTCAGATATTAACTTTTTCTGCGTGTCATAATTTTGAAGTAATTGTGTCTCTAGTTTATTTTGATTTGTCAAGTTAAAGTCAGCGGATTTGTTTAAAACAACTTCATTCCATTTGATTTTTTTGACTTTATCTTTTTTTGGTTTTTCCACTTTAGATTTTAATATCTTTATTTTATTTTTATCAATAATATTATTTGTATTTTGACTTAGCAAAGATATATTTGCATCTTTCTGTATGCTTTCTAATGGATAAAAACGTTTTTTAGCAATAAAAGCATCGTGATATATGCCTTGATATAACGCCAAACCTTTTCTAGCTCTATCCATATTACTATAACAGCCACAACGCAATGTAGAGTACTTTCCAATTTCAAACAATCTACAACTATTATCTTTGAAAGTCAAATTATTATTTTTTATACTTTTAGTTAATACACTTTTTATCTGAATAGAATAACAATCCACACCCCAAAGAGATGTGACAAACAGCGATAATAGGAATATTCCAACAATTAACATATTATAAACTTCATACTGTAAAAATTTTAAATTGTGTTATTTTATCTAATATAATATTTAAACTTGATAAAATATATTTTTAATCAGTTTTTGTATTAAGCAAAAAAA
>JAYEGP010000304.1:0-8147 GCA_034659135.1 Campylobacterota bacterium | reverse complement strand
AAAAGTGCTCGTGTTGAAACCAATAAGGGCGAACAGTATTATGAAGAGCTGTTTGATCGTTGTCGCAGTCGTCTGGATGAACTCCAGGCTATGGAGCCGACCAATAATCTAGACTTTCATGAGATTTTAACCGATAATGGGGCAGATCGTCGGGAGTTTATGAAGTGGGCAAGTGCGACGACGGCAATGCTGATGTTGCCTCCGATGTTTACCCCCTTAGTGGCAGAAGCAGCAGAGTTAATGACACGTGCTCCTGTCATCTGGCTTGAACTTCAAGATTGCGCGGGTAACTCTGAAGCACTTTTGCGTTCGGATGGACCAAAGGTCGATGAGATCCTTCTTGATATTATCTCTTTAGAGTTTCATGAGACTTTGATGGCACCATCAGGACATCAGGCAGAGAAACAGCTTGAAGAAGCGATTGAGCACTTTAAAGGGAAATATCTTCTTTTTGTAGAAGGTTCTATCCCTGTGGGTGTAGGTAAAGAGTGGTGTACTATAGGGGCTCAAGGTGAGAATTTTCACGACCACTTATTGCGAATATCTAAAGACGCTGCCGCAGTGGTCGCTGTAGGTAGCTGTGCAACTTTCGGTGGTGTTCCTGCTGCATCTCCCAATCCTACCGGCGCGGTAGGTGTTATGGATGTTGTTAAAGGAAAACCGATTATTAACATTCCTGCATGTCCAGCCAATCCTACAAATATGGTAGGGGTGATCTTGCACTTTATTCTTACGGGTCAGGTACCTGAGCTTGATTCACTCTTACGTCCAAAATTTGCTTTTGGTTATCGTATTCACGATAACTGTGAGCGTCGTGCACACTTTGATGCAGGTGAGTATGTTGAAGAGTGGGGCGATGTGGGAGCGAAAAATAACTTCTGTCTCTACAAAGTCGGATGTAAAGGCCCAATGACCTTTAACAACTGTTCTATTGTTCGCTATAACGAAGCGGTTAACTGGCCAATCGGTGTCGGTCGAGGCTGTATTGGCTGTTCCGAGCCTGACTTTTGGGATAAATACGCGTATGAGCGTCCTATGGCTGATGCAAATATCAAAGCTCCAACAGGTGGAGTCGAAAAGAGTGTTGACGAGTTTGGTTTAGGGCTACTCACAGCCGCAGGTATCGGTATCGGTATCCACGCGGCAGCGAGTGCGGTAGCGGGTAAAAAAAGTGATGAGGGAGAAGCGTAATGAGTAAAAAACATATAGTGATTGATCCGATAACACGTATTGAAGGGCATCTTCGTATTGAAGCGGTTATTGATGAGAATAACACCATTATTGACGCTTACAGCTCTTCGACGATGTTTCGTGGTATTGAAACCATTTTACAAGGGCGTGATCCACGCGATGCGGGGCTTTTGGCAATGCGTATCTGTGGGGTCTGTACGGGTACGCATTATCAGCGTTCTATCGAAGCGGTGGAAGATGCTTTTGATGTTACGATTCCTAAAAATGCACGTATCGTACGTAATCTGATTCAAGGCGCACTCTATGTCCACGATCATGTGGTCCATTTTTATCATCTTCATGCACTTGATTTTGTTGATGTGGTCTCGGCACTTTCAGCTGATTCTAAAAAGACAGCCGAAGAAGCTCGTAAATGGGCTGGTGTTGCCGGTGTTAAACCGTGGACAGATGGTGAAAGTGCTTTTGAAGCGATCAAAGAGCGTGTCGGCAAGTTTGTCAAACAGGGTCGTTTAGGAATCTTTGGAAACGGTTATTGGGGTAATAAAAACTACCATTTAACACCTGAGCAGAATCTTTTAGCGGTAACACACTACCTTCAAGCACTTGATCTTCAACGTGATATGGCAAAAATGCAAGCGATTTTCGGTGGTAAGAACCCGCATCCGCAAAGTATTGTGGTTGGGGGCGTCACCTGTGTGCAAGATATTCAAAATCCTGCGCGTATTGCACTCTTTAAGCAGCTGCTTATGGATTCTCGTAAGTTTGTTAAACAAGCGTATCTTCCTGATGTCTATATGGCAGGAACGATGTACGCCGCTGAAGCGACAGATGCGTCTGCTACTTTCAGTGGTGTCGGTGGAACGGGGGGAGGACTTCTAAATTTTATGAGTTATGGAGACTTTCGTCTTGATGACACGGGATTTTATAACTCGGCACTACTTTTTCCAAGTGGTATCGTCACTAATGGTGATCTTTCAAAATTTGAAGAGCTTGATCATGAAAAGATTGAAGAAGATGTTACCCATGCATGGTACGAAGGTGATAAACCGCTTCACCCTTATGTAGGAGAGACCGTTCCAAAATATACGGGTCTTGAAAAACGTGATGATGGTATGGCCTATCTGAAAACGCAAGAAAAATACAGTTGGATCAAAGCTCCTGTCTATGGGGATACCCGTGTTGAAGTGGGGCCACTTGCTCGTATGGTCGTTGGTGTTGCTAAAGGTGATGAGCGCATTACAAAATATGTGACGAACTTTTTGAAACGTGGGAATCTCCCTGTTACAGTACTTTTTAGTACGGTTGGACGTACTGCGGCGCGTGCTATTGAATCAGAATTGATGGCAGATGTTATGGTAGAGTGGATTGATGAATTAGCCCTTAATGCTGCGTCTGGTGATCTGAGTACCTGGACCGAGTTTGATTTTGATACCGTCAGTCAAAAGACTAAAGGTATGGGTCTCGCTGAAGCACCTCGTGGTGCACTGGGTCACTGGGTTAATATTGCCGATGGAAAAATCACTAACTATCAGGCGGTAGTGCCTTCAACATGGAATGCAAGCCCACGAGATGGACAAGGTCGAATGGGGGCTTATGAAGCGAGTCTTATTGGAACCAAGGTAGCGAATCCCGATCAACCATTAGAGATCATTCGTACAATTCACAGTTTTGATCCATGTATTGCCTGCGCGGTGCATGTGGTCGATACTAAGGGTAAAGAGCTGGGCGTCTATAAAGTAGATAGCAACTGTTCGATCTAAGGAGTCTGAGATGAAATCTGGACATAAACAAGTCAAACGTATGACATCAGCCATGCGCTGGATGCACTGGATTAATGCATTTGCAATGATTGGTGCTATTGCGACAGGACTCTATATCGGACACCCTTATTATCAGACCTTAATTGCTGATGGTGCGGTCGATAAATATGTGATGGCGTGGAACCGATGGGGACACTTTATGATTGCGATCATCTTTGATGTGACTTCGATTTTGATTGCTTATCTCTACTTTTTTAGCCGTTTCGACAAACCGTATAAAAAGTTGCTTCCTACAGGAAAAAATATAGTCGAGTTTGGTGAAGTCTTTCTCAATCTAATCACACTTAATCGCCGTAAAAAGTTTGACTCAACGCACTCTGATAGTTTTAATACGGTCTATTTTACCATCTTTCATCTGATGCTCGTGTGGATGTTGTTTACAGGATTACAGATGTATGTACACGGTTTGGCATCGGGTATCAGCTCTATTGGTTCTTGGTGGCCGTCATTGTTACATCTGGTTACTGATTGGACGATTGTCGTATGCGGTGGAAGTTTGATGGATGTACGTATTTCGCATCATGCTACGATGTGGTGGATTATCGCTTGGGTCGTTTTTCATATCTATTATCAGGTGTGGCGTACTATCTTCTGGAAAGAGGCTGACATTGCAATTGTGGTAGGTGGTTCTAAGTTTGTAAAAGAGAACGAAGCGTAAGTTTTGGCTTTTGTTCTTGAACTTGAGACGGCCTCGTCTCAAGAGTATATCAAAAATTATATGATCACTATTATTCGCTCACAAGGTGTTCATGCTACGGTGCATCAAAAAGAGGATCGAATCATTGCAGCACTTGAAGCCAAAAATGAAAATCTGCAGGCATGTATAGAAGCTATCAGTACGACACTTCCCGCTTCATGTTTTTTACGCAACAGTACGCATTATGAGATTGAAGGCGAACCCAGTGAGCTTCCCGATTTTGAGTATGAGAGCCCTCTAGGTTTAGGTCTCTGTCCAGCATGCCAGAAAGAGCTGTTTGATCCTTCATCATCACGTTATTATTATCCCTTTACCTCATGTACGCATTGTGGGGGGCAGTACGCTTTTTTTGAACACTATCCCTTTTCGAGAGAGAATTCACTATTGTCACATTTTCAGCCCTGTCTTACATGTAAAGACGAGACAGGGAGTGTGTCACATAAAGAGAAACATCATTTGAACAGTTGCCACAGTTGTGGCATACCTGTTAAGATGATACATAAAGGCAAAGAGCGTTATGCCAATGATGCGGGGAGTTTTAGGACGCTTTTTGAAGTGGCGGCTAAAGCACTGCGTGATGGTAAAAGTGTGATTATGAAGACGACTTTGGGGTATCGTAAGTTTTATCTGACATCACAGATGCATCGTGACTCTATTTTAATGCTGATAAATGCCGCTAAGATTACCCAGCTGATTTCGATAACGGATGCTGAATTTAATGCGCTTTTGAGTATTGAGCGTCCGATCTTACATGTAGCGCTAAAAGATACAGAGTTAAAAGCGCAATTTGGTTTTAGCAGTGATGTGAAATATCCTGATGATGGTTTCACGCTTTTACTTGCTAAAGAGCTTTTACAACTGGGTATTGATACCATCGCTTATGAGAGTGTTGATGCAGAGCATCAAGCAGATTATCTGATTGATTATGATCTTGATATTAATACCCAAGAAGATTTACGTCTCTATGTGACGCAAGAGTCGCGCTTTATCATTTCAGGAGAACGGGTGGCATTTCCAGCCAGACTTCCTTTTGCTACAGAGACCTTGAGTGTTGCTCATAACTTAGTGAGTATCAATGATGAAAAGGGAATGCTCTTTGATCAGCTTGAGCGGTTTGAGAGTGTAACAGCTCGTAAAGTAATGGTTTTTGAAGATGAGAGTATTCCGTTTGAACATACTAATGTCGTCAAGATGGCGGAAGATGAAGCTGCATTTATGTCCGTGATTGCAGAGCATCATAAATTTGGTGTCAAAACGGTTGGGGCTTATTTCAGAGGTGAACCCTCACTGCTCTATTATGATGGAAAAAAAGTGATTCGTGTTGTGCCACCGATCAATTTTAATGCCTCACAAATTCTTCAGAAGATTAGTGAACTTCGTGAAGGCTCAGACCGACTGGTTGAAAAGATTACCCAAGATCATCCCAAACTCCATGAAGACCTCTTAGCACTCAATGATCATAAAGCAGATCTCTTTGAAGCGGTTGCGATCATCTTGGAACTTGATGAGCGTAACTATCGCGGTGTGATGAAAGAGGCACTAAAGTTTGTTGGAAAAGGCGGTCTTCAGGTCGATACCAAGGTAAATGACAACCGTTTTGATCATAGTGCTTTTATTGCAAGTATCATTAGTTATAAACTTGCTGATGTAGATGTGACCTTATTATGTTATTCTATCTTTGAGTCTTTTGGAGATTACTTTAGCGAGCTACTTCAAGAGATTCAGGGAAAAACGAAAGCGAGTGAAGTGGTTTTATGCGGCGAATACTTTGGGAATCCGTCACTTTTTAGTCGGATGCAACGTAATTTTAAATTAAAACCACCACTGCTAAATAAACGTTTTCCTATAGGAAAGGAGAGTAGTGTTGTCGGCGGTGCTTACCTCTAAAATCATTACTGTTACAGGCATTGTGCAAGGTGTTGGATTTCGACCTTTTGTTTACAATAATGCCTTGAAATATCATCTTTTAGGTGATGTGGCAAACACAGGCGATGGCGTTATTATTCACTTAGAAGGTGAAAGTAGCGCTCTTGATGCCTTTTTAAATGTGCTTAAAAACCACGCGCCTAAACTTTCTCGTATCGATAATATTAGTATCGTTGAACAACTCATTCAAAACTACAGTAGTTTTGAAATCCTCCAAAGTCATTCGCAAAGTAAAACAACCTCAGTCTCTCCTGATGTCGGTATTTGTGATGCCTGTTTAAGTGAGTTGAGAAGTAGTGACAATAGACGTAGTCGCTACTTTCTAATCAACTGTACCCAGTGTGGACCGCGTTATAGTATTATTCAAACCTTGCCTTATGATCGCGTCAATACCTCGATGCAGTTTTTCACGATGTGTCAGGCCTGTGAAGATGAGTATCGAAATCCTTTAGATCGTCGCTATCATGCCCAACCGGTGAGCTGTTATGACTGTGGTCCAAAGTTACAGCTTTATAACTCTGATCAGACGCTCATACATGAGGGCAGTGAAGCAGTAGCTGCCGTAGCTGCACTTTTAGATCAAGGTGGCATTATCGCCGTAAAAGGAATCGGTGGTTTTCATCTGATGTGTGATGCATCGAACGAGCAGGCTGTCGCGACACTGAGAGAGCGAAAAAAACGACCTAAAAAACCCTTTGCGGTGATGTTTCCCGATCTTCTTCGTGTTGAAAAAAATGTTACATGTAATGCTCTTGAAAAAGGACTGCTTCACTCAAAAGAGCGTCCTATTGTGTTACTGACACGCGTCAAAGACAATCATATTGCTGATAATGTGGCACCCGATATTAATCGTTTAGGTGTGATGCTTCCTTATACTCCTTTGCATTATCTCCTGTTTGAACACTTTAATAGACCTGTTGTCGCTACGAGCGCCAATCGCAGTAATGAACCTATCTACCGCTCTTATGCCCAAATAGATGACAATCTAAATGACGTTGTCGATGCGGTATTGGATATCGATCGTGATATTGTCAATGCGGTTGATGACTCTGTTGTTCAGGTGGTTGAAGGGCACATTCAGATCATGCGTCTTGGACGTGGTTTCGCACCGCTGAATATGCCTCTACCTTTTAAAAGCCATCAAAAAATCCTTGCCGTAGGTGCTCAGCAAAAAAGTGCCATAGCTCTTTCATTTGATGGGAATGCTATCCTTTCACCACATATAGGAGATTTGGGTTCGATTGAAGCTTTTGAGTTCTTTGAGCGTACTGTTTCGACTTTTAAACGTTTTTATGAGTTTGAACCGGATCTTCTTGTTTGTGATAAACATCCTCAGTACATGAGCAGTGAGTGGGCTCAAAAACAGCCTAAAGAGCTGATCTTGGTTCAGCACCATTATGCTCATGCGCTTGCGTGCATGTTAGAGCACCGTTTAGATGAGACTGTTTTGGCATTTTCATTTGATGGAAGTGGCTATGGGGATGATGGTACGATATGGGGCGGTGAGGTGATGCTTTGTGATAACAGAGAGTTTGAACGGGTGGGACATCTCGTGCCGTTTCGACTTTTAGGCGGTGAGAAAGCAGTCAAAGAGCCACGACGTATGGCACTCTCTATTCTATTTGAATGTTATGGGCATAAGATACTCGATGAATGCCATCTGCCTCTTTTATCTGAATTTACGCCTCAAGAGATAGCGCTCTTGTATCAGGCATGGGAAAAAGGGATCAATACTCCTATCGCCTCTTCAATGGGACGTCTCTTTGATGCGATAGCTTCCTTGATGGGACTCTTACATGTAAGCCAGTATGAGGGTCAAAGCGGACTTTTGATCGAAGCACTTTGTCATGATGAACATGCCAAAATTTTTGAATATACTATTGATGAGGGCATTATTGATATCAGTGCTATGATACGTCAGATCGTTACATTGCTTATTGATAGCAATCCTGATGAGATCGCAGATCGTTTTATTAATACTTTAGTGGCAATCATTGATGAGTTTGCAGATAAATATCCTCAATTGCCACTGCTCTTTAGTGGCGGTGTCTTTCAAAATAAGACCTTACTCTCGCGAACGCTTAAGCATTTTAAAGCAAAAAAGCGTCGCTGTTACGTTCCTGAACTCGCACCTATCAATGACGGTGCTATCGCATTAGGACAACTTGCTTTTGCACTATATCAAGACAAAGGATAAGAATGAGTGTTGCATTAATCGGTTCAGGTAATAGTTTTTTTAAAGATGAGGGGATAGGTCTGTATGCGGGGAAATACCTCAAAGAGAACTACACTTTTAAACCTGAGTTGGATATCGTTGATGGCGGTACACTTGGATTTGGTCTGATGCCACTGCTTCAAGAGTATGATTATGTCATCATTGCCAATACTAGCTCAAGTGATGATAGAAAAGCAGGCAGTATAGAGATTATTAGTGATGAAGAACTTATAGAAAACAGTGGACTTAAAAAAACGGCGAATGAGGTTGAAATTACTGAGATGCTTCAGATCTGTTC
>JAYEGP010000303.1:0-1530 GCA_034659135.1 Campylobacterota bacterium | reverse complement strand
CAAAATGGCAATCTTGAATAAAATTTTTCATCGCCATAGCTTTGGCTATGACTCTAAAAAAGTTTTATCCAATCTTACTCATTTTGAGACTATTTAGGCTATGCTCTTATATCGCAACAAGTCTAATAGTTTAAAATGATTAATCTTCTCGGTATTTAGAGATACCGCAAGGCTGATTGGGAGTCGGTGGATGAGCTTCTAGGTATTCAAGATCTTCTAAGGTTTGACTTAACACACGTTTTTGCTGGAGCAGAGGCAACATGACATTATCTTTTTCTGTCAATGAAAGCGAGATGTTGAGTAAAATACTCTCTACTTCCGCATCTAAATCTTTAAGTGCATTTTTAATATGTTCAATAGGTTTCATAAGAGGGAGTATAACTTTTTATCTTTACATGTAAGCCAAATTTATTGCCTAGTTTATGGAGATAAAGAACACTTTGTTAGAATAGACTTGTTGCGATATAAGAGCATAGCCTAAACATTAGCTCTGTATTCATAATCAAGGCAAGACGACGCAGGGCTAACGGGTTAGCTTAAGGAGTCTTAACGCAGAGTATGAATACAGAGCTAATGCCCGAAGGGTAGCCTCAAAATGGCAATCTTGAATAAAATTTTTTATCGCCATAGCTTTGGCTATGACTCTAAAAAAGTTTTATCCAATCTTACTCATTTTGAGACTATTTAGGCTATGCTCTTATATCGCAACAAGTCTAATGGTAAAAAAGGAGAGTAGATGAGCCGTTTTGATAAAGCAGCAAAAGATTGGGATGCCAATGATATGCGAACCCAACTTTCTAATAACATCGCCAAGACTTTGATGCATGAAGTGACTCTGACCCCTTCCATGCATATCATGGATTTTGGTGCAGGAACGGGACTTTTAAGTTCACATGTCGCACCAAAGGTGGCAAAGATTGCCGCGGTTGATATCTCAGCAGGTATGTTAAATGAGCTGAGTCAAAAAGAGGAGCTTAAAGCGGTGGTGCATCCTTATTGTCAAAATATTTTACATGATCCTCTTGATGAAGATTTCGATGGCATTATCTCGGCCATGGCACTGCATCATGTTGAAGATACGGATGAGATATTACAAGTCTTTTATGATCATCTAAAACCGGGTGCTTTTATCGCCATCGCTGATCTGGATAAGGAAGATGGTACCTTTCACAGCATGGGTAATGAAGGCATTTTTCATTTTGGATTTGAACGGGATGGTTTGCAAAAACAGTTTGAGAAGCTTGGTTTTAAAAATGTCTCGTTCACAACGGCGCATACCATCACGAAAGAAGATGCTAAATCTTATCCGATATTTTTAGTGACTGCTAGCAAATAGTTAGTCAAAAAGAGTCGCTTCGAGTGCCTTGAGCCGAAAGCTTCTACGGTGAATATCACAATAGCCATGCGCTTTAATCTTGCTTACATGTAAGGCCGTGCCATAACCTTTGTGTTTTTCAAAGGCATACTCGGGGTAGGTTTCTGAAAAGGCCACCATCGCTCTATCGCGTGTCACTTTTGCCAAAATAGAGG
>JAYEGP010000302.1:0-8178 GCA_034659135.1 Campylobacterota bacterium | reverse complement strand
GGAGAATAAATGGGACTTAGTATCGGACTTGTCGGATTACCAAATGTAGGAAAATCAACTACTTTTAACGCACTAACCAAAGCACAAAATGCTGAAGCAGCTAACTACCCTTTTTGTACTATCGAGCCAAATAAGGCTGTTGTACCAGTACCCGATCGCCGTATCGGTGAATTGGCTAAAATCGTCTCTCCCGAACGTGTTCAGTTCTCTACACTTGACTTTGTTGATATTGCAGGACTTGTTAAGGGTGCGAGTAAAGGGGAAGGACTTGGTAATAAGTTTCTCTCTAATATCCGTGAAACTGAAGTCATCTTACAGATCGTACGCTGTTTTGAAGATGGAAATGTTGTCCATACAGAAGGATCAATCGATCCACTACGAGATATCGAAATTATTGAGACTGAACTGATTTTAGCTGATGTTGAAGCACTTCAAAACCGTATTGATCGTCTAAAAAAACAAGCTAAGGCTGATAAAAAAATAGCTGCTCTTGTTGAATTTGCCAATGAACTTTCAGAGCATTTGGCTGATGGAAATTTAGCACGTTCCTTTGCAAAAATCGAAGAAGATATGTTTGAAGAGCTTAATCGTGACCTGCGTCTTCTCACCTCCAAAGAGATCATGTATGGTGCCAATGTTGATGAAGATGGCTTACTAGAAGATAATGAGCATGTTATAGCACTGATCGCTCATGCAGAGGCTCAAAACTGTGAAGTGATCAAACTATGCGCTAAAATAGAAGAGGAACTCACCGGTTTAGATGATGAAGAACGTGATGAGTTTTTGAAAGACCTAGGTGTTGAAGAGTCAGGGCTAGATCAGATCATCCATAAAGGTTTTGACAAACTTGGTCTCATGAGTTATTTTACAGCCGGTGTGAAAGAAGTTCGTGCTTGGACAATCCGTCAAAATACCACAGCGCCTAAAGCAGCAGCGGTGATTCACAACGACTTTGAAAAAGGTTTTATCCGCGCTGAAGTGATTGGATATGAAGATTTTGTTACATGTAAGGGTGAAGCAGGCGCAAAAGATGCAGGAAAAATGCGTCTTGAGGGGAAGGAATACATCGTCCAAGATGGTGATGTTATGCACTTTAGATTTAATGTATAATAGTATTTTTAAAGATAAATTTGATATTATAAAAAAGAAAAGGTTTAAAGATGAATTTAAAATATGTTGGTCCCAAAGCAAGAATCTCCCATACTGGTATTGATTTTGATGAGAATAAAGAAGATAAATTCGTTTATTTAAATATTGTCCTACAGCTTCTCAGCGCTCTTGATCATGAATATCTTCCAGAAAAAACGTATACTTATAGCCCCGATACAAGTCGTTTAAGTAATGAAGAGATCTGGTCTCAACTTACTCAATATTGCCCTAACCTAAAAGAGCGATATCATGATGCGGAGATGCGTGCAACACATTATGTAGATGAACATATTATTCATGCTAAAGAGAGTCTTACTACAAATGATGATGAAAAAAATGTTTTGATAAATAATCTAACTATTATGAAGTCTTACATTATTCAGCGCTCAGTCAATAAAAATCTTTACTATTGCGCAGTGGATGCTTTAGCCGAAGTGATCAAACGCGGACATATTGACTATGTTATCGCGCCAATGTTCCAAAAATTTGCTCATGTCTTTCACTCTGTTGAAGGGGTATTGCGTAAAGGACGCTTTCCAATTGACACCAATATAGAGATATTTGAGCAAGAAGGCAAACTTTTAGTTAAGCTTGACATTATCCATCGCTAAAGGTTCACCTTTGCGATGTTTTGCGTGAATTTAACGTTTTGCCCTACTTCAACGCTATAATCAAAAAGCCCTCTTTCTGAAAGAATAACAATAGTTGATCCCATTTCAAAACATCCAAAGTCATCCCCTTTTTTCATATAAAGATCACTGTATTGATACGACTGCATCTCTTCAACTCTAGCATTAGTCTGAATCTCTGGGGCAAAACTAATCTGCATTTTTCCAACATTTAGCGCACCAACCATTACCATATAGAAACATTTTCCCTCTGCTACACACTCTAAGACAACACGCTCATTCTCAACAAAAAGTGAGGCGATATTATTGAGTGCCGGCATATTAACAGGATAAAGCTTCCCTGGAATATAGATCGCCTGTAAAATCTGACAATCAATAGGCATATGATAACGGTGATAATCACGCGGAGAGAGATAAAAATTACAATAATCTCCATGATGCACTAAAGCTTTAGATGCATCAGAGACCTCTGTACCTAAAAGCGCATCAACATCATATGACATTCCCTTGATCTGCATTGCCAATGTATCATCTATCATTCCACATTCTGAAACCAAAGAATCACATGGTGAAATCATATCGCTATGATCTTTTGAAAAAGGACGTGCCACTTTCAGATGACGTGTAAAAAGAGCATTGAGACTTGGATACGACTCCGGTGCTTCAAACTCACTCATATCAAGCTTCATTAACTTCACATAGCTCTTATTAACCATAGACTGAAAGCCTTTAGAAAACTCTTTAGAGGCAAACTTGCCAAAACCTATAGATAGTGTGTTTGTAAAATGGATACTCATTAATTAACTCTCTTTTATCTTTCTTTTTGCTATTTCTTCGATTAATACGGTGGCGTATGAACCCTTTGGAAGGGTAAAGTGTAGCTCCATCCACGCCTCCTCTTCACGGTAATGTGACTCAATATCTTCAGGGAAAATCCATGCGTAACGTCGCGCACCATCTTCATTCATTTCAACATCAAACTCTTTTTCTATTAAACGGGCTTGACCGATAGACGCTTTAACACGTTTTCCACTTAGAAGTCCTGTTGGAGAGACCTGACGTGCATCAAAACGTGCAATCTCTTCATCAATAGCTTCAAATGCAAACAGGCGACCATAAGGATAATGCATCATCGTGTCACCCTCTATCAGCTTAAAAGGATGTTTCTGCTTTTTCATAGCCTTAATATCATGTTCACTCATATTTAACAGCGCCGTCAATTCTGATGTTTCAAAACTATTGCAAAGCTTACTAATCTCAATACGACGACTCAACCAGAGATTAAACTGATGACTTTGATAAGCACTAATATACATCGTACGCAGTTTTTTATTACGCTCTTTAAGGGTTTTTTCTACGATACCCTGACCCTTTTTATAGTTATCGCCCCCAATGCCAAAACGCTGATATCCAAAATAATTTGGCACTCCATCACGTTTGATATTCGAAAGCACTTGTGCGATCATCTCAGCCGCTACTGGTGTTACTTTTTTAAGACGAATAAAGAAACGATTCGCTTTTAGATGTCCTATACGAATCTTATTGCCATGATAAAAGTGTGCTAATATCTTGATCTTTTCATGAGAAAATGTGGCTAATTTCTCTTCATGAATCTTTAGAAGCGAAATGTACTGTTTCGTCATCGCATTTTTATCTTTAAGTCCCGCGTAGCCGATCTCACGCTCTTTGATACCTAAATGCTTAGCAATAGCACTGACCATATCCCACGTTGTAAGATCTTTTTTTCTTACATGTAAGACTAAATGCTCACCTTCACCGCTAAATTCATAGAGAGGAACCTCTTCAACAACAAAGTCTCTAGCTGCCTGTCTAAAATGAAAAGGTATTGACGCATGATCTAAAAAATAGAGTCTATCCATAGTGTATTCTTCTTTAAAAATGATGTGCTTTGCAAGGATTCACGAAAGAACCACGTCTTGCGGATGCAAAGATTGTTATGGGTACGCGTAACTGTTTTGCCTTGCGCAAAATAGTGATACGGTTACGTCTAGGTATAGCAACGAGCATCTCATACTCTTCACCACTACAGCCACTTGCTCTATTGATCTTGTTATGAAAAGTAAAACCACAACGATTAAGCTTAGAAAGCTTATTTAAATCACTAAAAAGACCATCTGAAATGTCCATACCTGCACGAAGTATTCTTCTACTTGAATGGATAAATTCATCTCTTACATGTAAGGAGATAAAACGACTCTTATGATGCAAAGAACCCCCACTCATTAAACGTTTTAAATCGCGTTGTGACTGACCTAAAATGCCAGTATACAGAAGAAGATCACCCTCTTTGATACCACTGCGAAAAAGAGGTTTTTTAGATTCTGAGATAATCGTTACCGTAATATCAAGTTTACTATTAGCAATCGTATCGCCACCAATAATCTCAATACCAAAGGTATCAGCCACATCTTGAAAACCTCGTGCCAACGCTACCATCTCATGCTTAGCCAATGATTTTGGCATAGCTACACTTAAGAGTGCATACTTTGGCTTGGCATTCATCGCTATAGCGTCAGATATATTTACCATCATCGCCTTATGAGCAATCTGGTATGGACTGAGCCATGACCGCTTAAAATGTACATTTTCAAAAAAAGCATCTTTAGAAAAGATCTGCTTTCCCATCACCGCTCCATCATCGCCAATACTATGGCTATGGCGGCTCATACAACTAATAAAATAGTCTTCACTGTTCAAAAATTAACTTTCTAGGGAGATATTTAGAGCGAAATTATACCCAAGACTCCATTTTTACTTCATTTTTTTTACATATTATCGTGATAAATGTTATTATTAGTCCAATGATAATAATTTTGGAGTCATCTATGAAGCTTTCTATCAAGAAAATATTTACCACTGTCACGACCTTACTCACACTGTTTATTCTGTTTTTAGCCTTTATCGCTTTAGTTATGCTTGGTGAGCACAACTCACAAGAGCAGATCTCTCTTTTACAAAAACATCGCACTGATATTCAAAACATCAAAGCAATTCAAACTGAAGATGACACCTTAAGCAATATCGAGTTTCAACATCTTAGTGCGGAACTATCGCATAACCTTAAAAAGTATCAAGAGACATTGAATGCTTTTGAGCCGCTTAGCTTTTTATCATCAAGGGATGATGACAGACAAAACTTTGATATTTTTAAAAATATGACCCATCAATTCATTGCAAATACAAAACTATATATTCAAGACAAAAGTGTTTTCGAAACAACAGATCAATTTGAAACAGACTATACTATGCTTAGAAGCATGGTTTTTGATATGTTAAGTCAACGTATCAATGCAGAACATCAACAATTTGTAATACGAGAGTTCATTATCTTTGCATCAGTTCTTATTGGAGTGCTTTTTTTACTCATGATTCATAAGCAGTTTTCTATCGTCTTACGTGATATAGAGTCCCTTTATGGTGTTACTTCAAAAGAGAATCCCTACGAGATCAAAACCATAGAAGTTGAAGCGATATCTGCTAAATTTAGAAAAGACTCGCTCTCAACAACAAGTAATCCTGCGCATATGGACCCACTTACTAATATTAAAAATTATAAAGGGCTCATACATGCCTACAACACAACAAAAGGAATTCGTGAACATAATGCCCTAGCTATCTGTATCTTTGAAATTGATAATTACAACCTGCTTAAAAGAAAATTTGATAATGATTTTATTGAGCTAATACGAAAAAAAATTGCCTTCATGATAACCCTTTATGAGCAACCTATAGATATCATTGCCAGCTTAGATGAATCAAAATTTGTACTTCTTTTAGGTCGAGCATCTAAGGATGAATCACTCCAAGAGTGTGAAAAGATACGAGAAAGTATTGCTGACACCTTTTTTAAAGTACCTCAAGGTGAAAAAGTTTTTATCACAGTATCAGGAGGCTTTATCATTAAACCTTCCACAAAATCGATTGATGCTTCCATTACACACACCAAAGACATCCTTAAAAAAGCACAAGAAAAAGGCACAAACAAGATAGCGCAACTTCGTGATTATGCTGAAAAATTTTAATCATAAAATGGGTTAATTTGTAACAAAACAATGAAACCTTTCTGCATAAGCAATTTTTATCCTCTCCCAAGAAATCTCACGCTATAATCTGCTACTTATTAACTACTAAGGAATGTGTATGAGTATCCCTATACATACTTACGATGTCGTCATCGTTGGTGCCGGACTTGCAGGATCAACTGCAGCTCGCGAACTTGAAAAAGAAGGTAAAGACGTTGCCGTTATTACAAAGCTTCACCCCCTACGTAGCCACTCCGGTGCTGCGCAAGGTGGGATTAATGCTGCTTTAAGTGCTGAAGATTCTATTGAACTTCATGAATTTGATACGGTTAAAGGATCTGATTATTTAGCAGATCAAGATGTTGTTGAACTGATGTGTAAAGAAGCACCTAAGACAATCCGTTGGGCAGAGCGTATGGGTGCAGCATTTAGCCGTACCGAAGACGGCTTGATTGCACAGCGTCCATTTGGTGGCCAAAGTTCTCCACGTGCCTGTTTTGCAAAAGACCGTACCGGTTTAACACTTCTACAGACTGTTTATGAACAAGCACTTCGCGCTGGTGTTAAGTTTTGGGATGAGTGGTATGCTGCTGATATCATCTATAAAGATGGTAAAGTCAGTGGTGTGCTTGCTTTTAATATTCGCAACATGGAAAAAGCGATTTTCAATGCGAAAGCGGTTATGTTTGCCACAGGTGGTTATGCACGTTCATTCAAAATCAACTCAAATGCTCATGCCAATACAGGCGATGGTCTCTCTATTGTTGCTCGTCACGGTCTTCCACTTGAAGATATGGAGTTTGTACAGTTCCACCCCTCAGGACTTTCAGGAAATGGTGTTTTAATTTCAGAAGCGGCTCGTGGTGAAGGTGGAAAACTCCTCAACTCTGAAGGTGAACGTTTTATGGACAAATATGCTCCAAATAAGATGGAACTTGCTTCTCGTGATGTTGTAAGTCGCGCTATTATCAATGAGATACGTGAAGGTCGTGGTGTTGGTCCTCGTAAAGATGCCGTCTATATCGACCTAACACACTTAGGTGCTGAAAAGATCATGGAGCGTCTTCCAGAACTTCGTGATCTTGCTATCACATTTTTAGGTCTCGATATGATTAAAGAACCGATCCTTATCAGTGCTACAGCGCACTACTCTATGGGTGGTATTCCTGTAGATATTGATGGTCATGCGCGTCTTAACAATACGGATCTTGTAGAAGGTTTTTATGCTGCGGGTGAAACATCATGTTCAAGTGTGCATGGAGCTAACCGTCTGGGTGCTAACTCAGTTCTTGAAGCCCTCTTCTTTGGTCGTCATGTAGGGCAGACAATTCTTAAAGATTTAGATACCTTGACACTTCGTGAAGCATCTGAGTCTGATGCAGATGCGATGATCCATGAAGTGGAAACAACACTATCACGCAATGGTACGGATACCGTTCCAGGTCTGCGTGAAGAGTTACAACAGTCTATGACTGATAATGCGGGTGTCTTTAGAACAGAAAAGCTTTTAACGAAACAAGTGGGTATCGTTAAAGCCCTTCGCAAACGTTTTAATGAAAACTGCCGTATTGATGACAAATCTAAAATCTTTAATACTGACTTACAAGAAGCAATTGAATTGGGTCACATGCTAGACTATTCACTCTTCATTACTGAATGTGCACTTGCTCGTAAAGAGAGTCGTGGTGCGCACTTCCGTGAAGATTATGACACTCGTGATGATGAGAACTTCTTAAAACACACGATGGCATATATGGATAAAAACGGTGATCTTACACTTGACTACATGGATGTCACACTTGGCAAACATGAACTTAAAGAACGAACTTATTAAGGAGCCGCGAAATGGTTAATGAAATTACAACACAAATGATTACCTTTAAAGTGTTCCGATTCAACGCTGAGACTGACTATCTCCCCTACTATAAAACGTATGAGATGGAAGTGACTTCAGAAGAGGTCGTTCTGGATATCTTAAATCGAATCAAATGGGAATTTGATGGTAGCTTTAGTTACCGTCGTAGCTGTCGTCACGGAATCTGTGGTGCCTGTGCTATCAAAGTGAATGGTAAAGGTGTTCTCGCGTGTAAAGAACGTATGAACGATATGATAGAACTTTTTGGTACAGAATTGACACTTGATCCTTTAAGTGAAAAACGTGCTATTAAAGATATGATCATTGATAAAGAGGACTTCTGGGTCAAACATGAAGCCGTTGAACCCTATCTTATCAGCGAGATTGAAGAGCACCCTGAAATGGAATGTGCCGTCACTCCAGCTGAAGCAGAAGCACTTTTAGAGTCAGACTTATGTATCCAATGTGGTCTCTGTCACTACGCATGTCCTGTTATTGAGAT
>JAYEGP010000301.1:0-1531 GCA_034659135.1 Campylobacterota bacterium | reverse complement strand
TACAAGCAGACTTTACATGTAAAGAAGCTACGGAGTGGATCAATTTCTTTTGGGAAGTATAAATCCTTACATGTAAAGAAAAAGCTTAAAGCTCTTTAAGCTATACTTCCACTCATTTTACAATAAAGGAAATCGATGACAAAAGAGTATATATTTACTTCTGAGTCTGTAACAGAAGGGCATCCTGACAAGATGGCTGATCAGATTAGCGATGCTATTCTGGATGACATTATTGCTAAAGATACCAATGCACGCGTTGCGTGTGAAACACTGGTATCTAATGGTTTTTGTGTTGTTGCAGGAGAGATTAAAACAACAGCATATTCACCTATGCAAGATATTGTGCGTCAAGTAGTGAAAGAGATCGGTTATACCGATGCCACTTATGGTTTTGATCACCGTTCAGCAGCAGTGCTTAATGGTGTTGGGGAGCAATCGGCTGAAATTAATCAAGGTGTCGATCAAAAGAGCGGCGATATTGGAGCTGGAGATCAAGGTTTAATGTTTGGTTATGCTTGTAAAGAGACGCCTGAACTGATGCCACTTCCCATTCATATTTCGCACCGTTTAACCGAACGTTTAGCTTTAGTGCGTAAAGAGGGGATCATTCCTTACCTGCGTCCTGATGGAAAAGCGCAGGTTAGTGTCAAGTATATTGATAATAAACCTGTCTCTATAGAGACCGTCGTTATCTCGACCCAACATCATGATGGTATTGCACAAACACAGATTCGTGAAGATGTGATAGAAGAAGTGATTAAAAAAGTCATTCCAAAAGAGTTACTAAGCGATGATATTGTCTATCACATCAACCCGACTGGCTCATTTGTCGTGGGTGGTCCTCAAGGCGATGCTGGTTTAACAGGTCGTAAGATTATCGTTGATACTTACGGTGGTGCTTGTCCTCATGGTGGGGGTGCATTTAGTGGAAAAGATCCGACCAAGGTAGATCGTTCTGCTGCATATGCAACACGCTATGTCGCTAAAAACCTTGTCGCTTCAGGCGCTTGTGAACGTGCCACCATTCAAGTCGCCTATGCTATTGGTGTGGTGAAACCTGTATCTATTATGGTAAATACCCATGGTACAGGTCTGGTTTCAGAAGATAAAATCGAAGCGTGTATTAATGATCTTTTTGATTTAACACCTAAGGGAATTATCGACACACTAGATCTATTTCGCCCGATCTATAGAAAAACTGCTTCATACGGTCACTTTGGTCGTGAACTTCCTGAATTTACATGGGAAAAAACGGATAAAGCTGACGCAATAAAAGAGTATTTAAGTCTCTAAAAAAACTGCTAGTTTCACGCTTTACGCGCGTAAAACTAGCTCCTCTTGTTAATTCAACTCGCAACGCTACACTTGAAAGTAACACTCAAAATAAAAAAGTTAAATTTTTTAGCATTTTTTATTTACATTTAAAAATATCGTGTTATAGTTTTCTGAATTTATTTTAAACAGGAGATTATATGTCAGTTTTGATTAATGATACATGTATCAACTGTGGCGCTTGTATTGATGAGTGTCC
>JAYEGP010000300.1:0-8206 GCA_034659135.1 Campylobacterota bacterium | reverse complement strand
CTCTGGGGAGGTTGTGAACGTATTTCACCTGAAGCACCCGTACAAGTTGTCGATATTGCCAAAGAGACCACCGTGTTAGGCGGGGCAGGTAATGTGATTAATAATCTTGTCACCTTAGGTGCGACTGTGAGTGTCGCAGGGGTTATAGGAAGCGATGAAAATGGTGATGAACTACTGAGTATGCTTCACAAAATAGGCGTAAACACTAAGGCTCTTGTCGTTCAAGATGACCGTAAAACCAGTAAAAAAAGTCGTGTAATCGCGGCTAATCAGCAGATACTTCGATACGATCAAGAGTCTAAAAATGCGATTAGTGAAACTTCTGTTCGTGACATTTTAAAGGTACTTGAGAGTGCTATGAATGATTTTGATATTATCATCTTATCTGATTATGGTAAAGGTGTTTTAACAGAGAGTCTCGCTCAAGGTATCATCACTGAAGCGCGTGAGAAAGCTAAAAAAGTTTTAGTCGATCCTAAAGGTATTGAATATAGTAAATATCGCGGTGCCCACCTTCTTACCCCTAACAAAAAAGAGGCGATAGAAGCGACGGGAATAGATATTAAAGATGATACAACACTTGAAGCGGCACTGCTTTGGCTTAAAAAGGAGTGTGAACTCGATCGTTCTATGATTACCCTCTCCGAAGATGGTATTGGGATTTATGATGATGGTGGTGTCAAACGTTTTCCTACTGTGGCTCGCGAGGTCTTTGATGTTACGGGTGCGGGCGATACTGTCATTGCTTCTTTGGCATTTGCGCTAAGTGGTGGTATGAGTATTGATGAAGCGGCAAAGTTTTCCAATCTTGCCGCTGGTGTGGTTGTAGGAAAAATTGGCTCGGCTACCGTGACACTCGATGAGATTGTGACCTATGAATCAAGTCTGCATCAAAGTAATTCGAATGCGCATATCAAAAGTTTCAATGAGATCGATCATATTGTCAATTACTGTCGCAGTAATGGTAACCGTATCGTCTTTACCAACGGCTGTTTTGATATCTTACATGTAGGCCATGTCAAGTACCTTCAAGAGGCAAAAAGTTATGGAGATATTCTCATTGTTGGACTTAACTCAGATGCTTCTGTGCGTGAACTGAAAGGGCCAACACGCCCCGTCAATAGTGAAGATGATAGAGCCTATATATTAGCCGCTCTTGACGCGGTGGATTATGTGGTTAAGTTTGGTGATGATACCCCTTATGAGCTTATTAAGATGATTGCCCCTGATGTTTTAGTCAAAGGGGGAGATTATGAGGGTAAAGAGGTGGTCGGTACTGAATTTGCTGGAGAGCTAAGACTGGTCGATTTTGTAGATGGTAAAAGTACCACAAAAACGATAGCAAGAATTCAAGAAGGAAACCAATGTTAAAAAAATTACTACTCATAAGCTTTATGGTAAGCACGCTTTTTGGCTTTCATACGGCAGAACTCAATATCAATGATAAAGACTTTGAGGGGAAACTGCGTTTTGATGTCGGACAGTTTAATGAAACGGTCATGCCAGATAGTATCTTTTTTGGTTTTGGATACATTAAAGGAAGTGAAGAACACAGTGACTTTAAAGAGACAGATGGGCTGGTCGAAGCAGCTTTTTTAATGCAACGTCCTTTTGGAAATAGTGAAAATCTGCTTATCGGTATGGGAATTAAATACGAGTATAGCCGCATTGGTGATGAAAACTTCTCGGCACTGCCAATAGGTCTTGAAGCACGTTACCTTTTACCTGTAGATATCGGTGTCCCCATGTATGTGGGCGGTATGTTTTATTACTCTCCTGAAGTCTTGACCTTTAATGATGCGAAAAACTATATCGAGTATCGTGCCAATTTTGATATAGAGCTTATTGAGCGAGGGCATGTTCTTGTAGGCTACCGTAATATTGATCTTAATTTTGAGCATGTTGATATGAACTATAATCGTTCATGGTATCTGGGTTTTAAATTTCAGTTTTAATGTCAGAAGAACTCTTACATGTAAAGGATCTTGACTTTGCTTATGATCCAAAACAGCTTCTCTATAAAGATTTTTCGCTCTCTTTAAAAAAAGGTGAGGTCAAAGCCATTGTAGGGGCTTCGGGATCAGGAAAAACGACCCTTTTTGAATTGATTTTAGGTAATTTAAAACCGATAAAAGGGACGATAAAAGTTAGTCGTGTTTCTCAGGTTTTTCAAGACCCTTACAGCTCTTTTCATCCGAGCTATACGCTTATCAATCAGATAGAAGATGTGGCTTCATTAGACGCTATGCCAGAGTATTTAAAGCGAATGAATCTTGATGCGTCACTTCTGAGTAAACTACCGCATGAACTCTCGGGTGGACAGCTTCAACGCGCTTCCATATTGCGGGCACTTTTGATGAAACCTGATCTTTTACTTCTTGATGAACCGACATCAGCGCTTGATAATGTGATTCAACTCGATGTAATGGGGATGCTGATGGCGGAACTCAATACGATGGGCATGTTACTGATTACTCATGATAGTGACTTGGCCGAGTGGTGCGCGGATGAGGTCATTACGATTGGATGATTTTATCTGCGTGAGTCTGCAACTTCTTTTTATGTAAGAGGCGTTCGAGTTTTGCTTCCGTGTTGGGACTCAAGTCTTGCTGCTTCTCTTTTTTAACAATAGGCTCTTTTTCAATAATCTTTTTGCTAGCTCTCTTTTTAGGTTTAAAGCTATAAAACGAATAAAAAAAGTAGAGAGTAAAGCCAAAGATCAGCGTCCATTTAAGTCCAAATAGTGTCTGTATAAAAAGAGTAGGGTTCTCATTTTGAGCGAGTTGAAAGATATCACTGTAAAAAAATGAGATCTCTATAATTGAGACAAGTCCTAATAAGATGATAAAGATGGATGTGAAATATTTTCTAAAAATTGTATAAGTAAAGAGCGTGCGATAGAGTGAGCTTAGCATTAAAAAAGAGAGATCCCAAAAAATGCTAAGATACCAACAATACTCATACTTTTCATTTTATCTATGATCTTGCGTTCTTCATCAGCAATAATGATTTCAAGATCATCTTCGCTTAAGGTGTTGATATCACGATCGGCTAAAATGATAGTGACTTTGGCATTTTCAATAGCGCGTGAACGGATATTCAGACGAATCTTTTCTCGAACACTCTCAGGAAAATGGGTAATGGATTGTATGATTGATAATGACATGAGTGATTATATCAAAGCTTCTTACATGTAAAGAAAATATCACGGTAATTCAATTAAGAACAATTTATTTTGTAGTCGAAGAAAAATATGTTATCATTTGATGATAACAAAAGGATTGGCTTGAAGGATTTAGAAAATTTACTTAATTTACATGGTGAAGTTTTCCCTATGGATAATGGGTATTGGATTAAATTCGAAGCATATCAAGTTGAAATAAGTAAGGCAATACCTCATGGTATAAGATATTCTTTGACATTTCATAACCAAAATAATCTTAGAATTATAGGCTATGACAATGCACACAGCTTCAAATCCTCTAAAAAATATGGAGCAAAAAAAGAATCATATGACCATATCCATAAGAAAATGGATGTAGTTGCTTATGAATTTGAATCAGTTACACAACTACTAGAAGACTTTTGGAAAAGTGTAGAATACTATATGGAGCATAACTAATGAAAATGAAAACTATAAAAGTTGGCATTATGCCACTTGACAAATACAAAGAAAGAACTATAAATATAGCAAAGGGTGTGTATAAACCTAAAAAAGATGAACCAAAAATCTGGTTTGAATCAATAAAATCTATGGCTCAAATACTATCAAATGAAAATCAAGAACTTCTAAAAATCATTTTAGAAAAGCATCCTCAGTCACTTAAAGAACTTGAAGAGCTTACGGGACGTGCAAAGTCTAATCTATCTCGTACACTCAAAACACTTGAAAGATATGGTATTGTAGAGTTGCAGAAAAAGAACAATGCTCTTGTTCCTGAAGTAAAAGCAACTAACTTTCAAGTCGAATTTGGACTTATGGTTGCTTAGGAATCAGAATTGAATAAAATGTAAATCTTAGGGAATGCTATTTTATTTAATTTTGATTCCTTGACTTCTTAAGATATAGGTTTTGATATACCAACCAGTCCGATAACGATCCCCTCTTTGTTGCGCAAAGGAGACTTAACGGTTAAAAGATGAACGTCTGAATTATCTGGGTACTTCACCCACTCTTTATTGATGTTCTTGCTTCCTGTTTCAAACATTTTTTTATCCATCTGTCTAAATAAATCTGCAAACTTTTGATCAAATATTTCAAAATCATTATGACCGATGATTTCTGACTTTTCTTTTCCAACAAACTTTAAAAAAGCTTCATTACAAGCTACATAGGTAAGAGAGTTATCTTTTAGAAATATCAAATCATCCATGACGTCCATTGCGGATTGATAGAGCTGCAAAGAGCTTCCTTTAACCTGTGTAGCATTAAGCAGATTAATACTGTCACTAAAGTTCATAGACTCAAATGGAGCACTATCCATTTTAAGAAGAATATCATATTTTTTTATGACAGGCTCTAGGTATTGCATGGCTAATTCTTGAACCATGTCATGTTTTTTATGATCATAGATAATATAAAAGTCATCCCCTTTTAATCGGAAACAGTAGTACTCTTCAAAACTATTAACAAGCTTATCGCCTATCATCCTTAAGATGTTATCCCCGATTTCCCAGCTATTATTGTTAACAAAAGTATTAAATTTATCGATGTCTATCTGTAATACATGGACATTATTAAGCGTTGGGAAAATGATAAAACGAAACACTTCTAAAAAATCTTGGTTGTAACATCCTGTTAGCTTATCTTTATAAAAATAAGCAAACCGCTCTCGTTCAATCTTTGAATGAGGCAGTTGATTGATATTGACATCTACGACGACATCTTTTAATGCAATCATAGCGGCTTGGACAACCTCTGGATGAAATTGAGTTTTAGAACTCTGTTTAATCTCTTCTAAGGCTTTGGAAATATTTTTGCGAGGTTTATAAATACGTGTTGTTGTCATAGCGTCAAATGCATCAGCAAGAATTAATATTTTACTTAAAGGAGGTATCTCATCCCCTTTAAATCCATTTGGATATCCTTTACCATCATAACGTTCGTGGTGGTATTTAATGATCTCTGCGTAAGGCTTATACATCTCTATTTGTGAAAGGATAGTGTAGCCTACACTTGCGTGTTCTTTGATCAGCTCATACTCATTTTTCGTTAATTGACCAGGTTTTAATAAAATCGAATCAGGCGTTTGAATTTTTCCAATATCGTGCATCAGTGCTGATTTTCTCAAGAGTTCAATCTCTTGGCTTGTGTAGCCCATCTCTTTGGCAATGAGAACACAATACTCAGCAACGCGACGGTTATGACCTGCCGTGTAAGTGTCGCGTTGCTCAATCATATCCACAAATGTTTGAATAACCTCTTCAAAGTTTTTTTCCCGATCGGCTGTCATACTATCAATACGAGATATCAAATCATTTATATTATGTACAATGAGGGCTATTTCATCACTACCTGTAAGGTTTTGTATCGGCTTTAGGTTTTTAATATCGATGTCTTGAATCATACTGCTAAGATGTTCAAATCGCTTAGTAAAACCTTTTGCTATAAGAAAGTATGCTATGGGTATCACTAGGAGCAGAACAATGATTGCAATAGTAGCGATGGTATATTGAATCTTATCAAGTACATTGACGATATCTTTATTTTTAAATGCTATATAAATATAGAGTGGTTTATCGCCTGTCTGTAAAACATGAGCATGGAGATAAAAGCCATTGACTTCTTGGAGTACGAAGTCATGTTTTACAGAAAAAAAGTGTTCCCACCTCTGCACATGACTTAAGCTAGCTTGGGAGATCTCTTCATGCGAAAAGCGATTTCCAAAAGCGGAGTATTGAATCTCATCTGTAACGTAATATCCTGTGGCAGATGGAGTTCCGTGTGAATGATCAACTTTGAAATAGCTATCTGATAATATTTCACTAACTCGTAGGTGCCCTATTCGTTTCGGTTTACCTGAACTTTGAATACGAAATATTGGTCGTGCATAAACGAGTTTTGGCTTCAAGAGTACGTGGTCTATCTCAAGGTCTAAGTAAGGTTCTTTTGGTGACTTTGTTGATACTAAAATATGTGCCATAACATCATTAGAGGTTTGGCATTGAGAGTTGAATTCAGATATATAGCATTTTTGATTGTTCTGATAGGTCGATATCTGCTTATGCACTTTTCCATTTGTCATATCATAATAGGCTATTAACTCTCCTTTATGATCAAATATTTCAACAAACCACTTTCTCCTTAGGACAACGCCATACTCTTTGACTAAAGAGAGAAGTTTTAACTTTTCTGTATCGTATAAAAAGTTGTCGTAGTTGTTGGGTGATGCATATTTAAGTAAATTTAGAATGGCGATACTTTTAGTATCTTGAGCAATATTATCTCCGAAAGATTTAAGGTCTGTCGCAACTTCTTTTATATGATTATTGATTTCGTGAAAACGCTCTTGGGTTGCTTGTTTCGTCTCTTTTGTAAATTGAATATTGACATAATAGTAACGCACACCAAAATAGAGAAGCGTAGATTGGATAACAAGTGCTAAAAATATTAATACTAAAACTTTTACCCGTACGGTTAGGGTATTAAAAAATTGCTTGAACATCATCTACATTTTCACGAGTGACCATAATGGATGGTACTTCAATATCTTTTGCAATAGCTTCATTGTTTAAAACTTTTATAACAGCTTGTGCACCTTCTTCACCACAAGTAGGATAAGTAAACGAAACCGTCTGTTCTCCATTTTTAATAGCGTTTTTAGCGCTTTGAATGAAATCGATACCAATAATCACTTTACTTTTTGGCGATATGCCATGTGCAAGGAGTGCTTTTCTTGCTCCAACCGCCATAGAGTCACTTTGTGAATAGATGGCATCAAACGCTATACCTTCTTCTAAGATAGTGTTCATGGCTTTAAAAGCATCAGCTCTAAGAAAATTAGCTGTTGCTTCTTTAACGACAGTAATATTCTTATGGGCTTCAATCCCTTTTAAAAAATAGTCTGTTCGATGTTTTGTAGGTGTGATATGTGGCACACCTTTAAGCATCACAACGCTTCCCGAAGCATTTAAATGTTTAATCATCTGTTTAGCGACCTGTTTTGTTATTTCAATATTGCTTGGATGTATAAATGTGGTGTAGAAGTCTGCGTCAATACTTCGATCCAATAATACAATAGGAATAGCCTTCTCATGCGCTTGTTTTAAAACTCCAACAACTGCACCTGAATGGCCAGGGCTAACAACGAGTACATCGACACCTTCATCAATTAAATCTTCTATATCCATAACTTGTTGAGCAATTGAACCGCCTGCATCTTTAATAAGTAATGAGACTTCTTTATGTTTTAAAAGATGCGTCTTAAATTGTTGGACTTGGGCTAGCCGCCAGTCATTAGAAAGTGTGTCTTGCGAGAATCCTACTACAAAGGTTTCATCTCCTAAGAGAGTTACAAAACTCAAGAAAAAAAATAAAAAGAAGTTTTTAATCATTTATATCTCTCCAACTTTGAAATAATAGCTACTATCATCATAGTATATTGTATCAAAATAATGTAGTGATATTTTTTATACGAATAAGAATCGGGTGATGAATGTTACTAACTTCTTACATGTAAAGAAAATACTAAAATCTTAAGCATGTTGTGTCGCGAGATCACGGTAGTTGAGATAGTCTTCGATAATCTTTCCATGATCAAAAGCATACTGCAGAGAAGCTAACTCTTCAATAGCGATAATCCGAGCATTACTCGCGTCATCGCCAGCCGTTGGCAGGCTTGAGGCTTGTGCAATGTAGACAGCAGATACGGTATGAAAACGGCTATCACGCTCAGGATCAGAGTAGATGCCTAAGAGGTGCGATATGGTGACATCGACACCAATCTCTTCAAGCATCTCACGTTTAAGGGCCTCTTCTACACGCTCACCAATATCCACAAATCCACCAGGAAGAGCAGTTCCATGAGGAGGGTTGAGCCTATCGATTAGGACAACACCGGCAAATTCGCCATGTAGAGTGATTTCGACAATACCATCAACGGTCAGATAGGGGGTTTTGATCATATTTTTACCTTAGAAAAGATTGCGTTGCTATAAATCCGATACCGGCTACTAAAACCGTACCAAACACATTGAGAGACATATT
>JAYEGP010000299.1:0-1550 GCA_034659135.1 Campylobacterota bacterium | reverse complement strand
GGGGCAAGACCTTGCATATTTTTAGGTATCGCAAGAGTAGAATCAGTTGCTTCCCAAGTACTACCATCAGAAAGCTTCAATCCATAAACCCAACTTCTACTATCACTATGTTCTATGATAAAAAGTTTATCCGCTTTAAATTCCATACCTGAAACTCTATTTTCTTGATCATGCAAAGTATAGTTGTGATCATTGCTAATATTTATGGGAACCGCTAAGTCATCTAAAGTATCATTAAGCTTAACCGTATAGATTCGAATATTAGTCGCCGCATCGCCTACTAAAGGTTTTGCTGTCATAAAATAGAGATTTTTATTCGTTTCATCCACGGCTAAAGCTTCAATACCTGCATAAACTTCACGTTTTGTTAAGTCTGCTGGAAGAGAATCATTAATGTCATAACTCGTAGAGACATTCCAATCTTTTGGCACAAATCGCTTTAAGACATGCCCCTCTTCAGAGATATGAGCAATCGAAGCCAGATACGAGTCTCCAATCCAGTAAGAACCCGCATTAGCTCCTGTGGAAAGTCCAGCCACAGCTTTCACATTCATCGCCGTAGTATCTGTCGGTATTATTGCACCGCTACGATTAAATGCAGATTTTGATGAATTCGTCTCCATAATCGGATGAAAGAAAGGACTGATATATTGATTATTATCATCTTTTAATTTAATGACATTATTGAGTCTAGAGGTACTCTCCCCATTTAAAGTAAACTCTAAAATAGCAGGCGTAAATTCTGAATGTGAAAGGTAGAAAATCTTATCATCAGCATTATTACAAAAACTTTGCGTACCACAATCTGTAGTATCGCCATTGTCAGTAACAAAATAGTGACGTGTCAAATCATCTTTAGCACTTGCACCACTACCAATACCCAAATAGATCTCACGCGAACCTATCTTACAGTAAGGAATTGTCATATTTGACAAGGCGTAATTGCTTCCTATAGGAGGATAAGCACATGCTTTGCTAATACAATAGCCATCATTACCTGAATAGCCTAGACTTAAGAAAGGGGGTGGGCAGTAAGGACAACCAAAAGCATCTTCACGACAGGTCTTGGCGACACACTCAGCCGTTGTTTCATTAATATCTACAACTTTTTCACCAGCAGGGCATGAAGTGATTTTACAGTATCCACTCTCATCATCATGATATAAAAGCTCCTCCCATGGTTCATTACATGTAGGACATTCATACGCATCACTCTGGCAGGTTTTAGCAACACATTCAGCAGTCGTCTCATTAATATCAACAAGTTTGAAGTCATCATCAATAATACCGTCTGTTTTACAGCTAGTCAGTTTACAAAAACCACTTTCATTCTCGGCATAGAGCAACTCTTCACCGATTGATTCATCACAGCTTGGACACTGATACGCATCCGTTTCGCAAGTTTTTGCTACACATTCGGCTGTTGTTTCATTAATATCAACCCATTTAAAGTCTTCATCAATCTCACCATCTTTTTTACAGCTTGTCAGTTTACAAAAACCACTTTCATCGTCGGCATAGAGTAACTCTTCACCGATTGAAGTATCACA
>JAYEGP010000298.1:0-1555 GCA_034659135.1 Campylobacterota bacterium | reverse complement strand
GGGAGTTTGAGTTTTTTACCTATGAGGTGCGTATAGCGTTCATCATCAGGGTGAACCATAACGGCGGTATCTCCAAAATAGGTCTCAGGACGGGTTGTTGCTACCGTGATATGTCCGCTGCCATCTGCAAAGAAGTAACGCATATGATAAAAGTTACCTTGTTTCTCTTCATGTTCAACCTCAATATCACTCAGTGCACCATCATGAGTACACCAGTTGACCATATAGTTGCCACGTACAATAATACCTTGGTTATAAAGATGTACAAAAGCCTCTTTGACAGAGCTCTTTAGCCCTTCATCCATAGTAAAACGCTCGCGTGACCACGCAGGAGAGACACCGATTTTACGCATCTGCCCTACGATGGTACCACCACTGTGCTCTTTCCACTTCCAGACACGCTCAAGAAACTTCTCGCGACCGAGTTCTTCTTTAGTCGTTCCCTCAGCTAAGAGCTGCTTTTCAACAACATTTTGTGTCGCAATACCAGCATGGTCGGTGCCCGGTTGCCAGAGCGTTTTATAGCCATCCATACGTTTAAAACGTGTGATGATATCGATAAGTGTGTGATTAAGTGCATGTCCAATATGCAGGCTTCCTGTGACATTGGGAGGAGGGAGCATGATAGCGAAGTGCTGATCTTCTTTTATAATGGCTTTATTGCCATCGATTTCAAAGTATCCACGCTCTTCCCAGAGCTTATAATAAGCGGTTTCAATAGATTTTGGATCGTAGGTCGTTTTAGACATAATGTGTGTGTACCTTGTAGGTATAAATTTAAGCGAATTATAGCTAAGGGGATGTAAAATAGGGATAAATTTAAATGCTTACATGTAAGCTTGGAGTGCGAATATGAAATATGAAGTCAAATCACAGATCATGGGTTTTGAAAATACTTTAAGTATAAATTTCGATAAAATTGATGAGATGTTTGCGACAATCCGTGATAGTGAACAGGAAGATATATCATTTTCTCTTGTTAATCCTTATGTATTGCGTGAATATTCTTTCGAAATTCCCTTATCGATTAAAGTCTTACTTGAGATTAATGAAAACTCCAAACTTGTTGTATATAATGTCGTTGTTATTCAAGACCCTCTTGACACCTCATGTGTCAATTTCTTAGCACCGCTTATTTTCAATGAAGAGAATCAGACTGTCGCACAAGTGGTTTTAAAACAATCAGACTATCCAAGTTTAGGACTGGCTGAAAGTATCAAATCTTTTAGAGAATAAGTACCTAAAAGGTACTTTAGGAGTACCTTGCCCTTATCACGTCTTAATTCTGAGCAGTTAGCTGCTGCAACTGCTCCTTCTGGGCAAAACCTTATTATCGCTTCGGCTGGAACAGGTAAAACTTCGACCATTGTAGGTCGTATTGGACATCTAATATCGCAGGGTATTAAAGCTGAAGAGATTTTACTCTTAACTTTTACCAATAAAGCGGCGCAAGAGATGGTTGCACGTATCGCTGTCTATTTTGGAAAAGATGTTGCTTCGAAGATCGATGCCGGTACTTTTCATGCTGTGAGCTATCGTTGGTTAAAACGACGTG
>JAYEGP010000297.1:0-8288 GCA_034659135.1 Campylobacterota bacterium | reverse complement strand
CTAACATCATGCAGAGATTTTCGTGAAATCATAAAATCCATCGCTTTATAATGCCACTCGATCACATCATCATTAGATAGCGTTTCATAGGGAATAATGTCATTTATAGAGGTCTCTCTCGGGTTATAATAAAACGTTCCCGCTTTGTCATCATCAAAAAACAGTTCACCCGCTCTGAGATTAAAATTTTCGATATTATAATCAAGATTTATGATTATAGCTGCCGTATCCATTGAATCAAAAAGTGTCAAATAGCGATTTTTTTCATTAGCAAGCTCACGATTTTTTGCGGCAAGTTCATGAATCTGATCTTCAGCACTTCGACCTGCCCACTCAATAATATATGCCGCTTCAACACGATCAAAAAAACGGTGACAATAGCCTTCGTAATACAAAAGCGATTCAATACGCGATTCATGCTCATGTAAAAGATCGATATAACTCTGACGGTAATATTTAAAAAGGGAAAAAAACATTGCAAGGCTTACGCCACGACTACGATGTAAAACCGCCTCTTTGAGGCCAAAGGCAGAAGCAGGATCATGTTCAAAAGTTTCATCAGGTCCCATCTGTGGAATCTCTGGGCTTGCTTGCATCATCAGATCCAGTGAATCGGTTAAGCCTACAATCGATATCCGCCACGCTTCAATTAAAGTAGATGTGTATTTGGCGTAGTCATATACTTTTGCATAATACAAAATACGATCCATCAAC
Organism: Campylobacterota bacterium; assembly: GCA_034659135.1. Taxonomy (GTDB): domain Bacteria; phylum Campylobacterota; class Campylobacteria; order Campylobacterales; family Sulfurimonadaceae; genus S010-53. The sequence goes on along the minus strand of JAYEGP010000297.1, from coordinate 7,574 downwards.
CACGACTCATTATCTCGTAAGAAAGTAATAAACTCAGGTCTATTCTTTACAAGCAATTTCATAGCATCTACCTTTTTGTATGACTACACGTCCTTGTATTTTGACTCTAAAGCCGTATAAAGTGCTTCAGGTTTTAATTCACCACTCTCTTCCCAGATACGCTTCATAACAAGATTATCTTCTTCGCCATTCCACATTTTAATATAATTTCCCTCTTTATAGCCATGATCTTGACGAAATTGATTCAAAATATTTTTTCCGACATAGAGACGATAGAGGGTATGGATATCAAGCTTACTCATTCGAACCAATTCAAAAAAATCAAAAAGCAGTTTTGTCAAACTGACATTGATCGCTAAAGCATCACGCATTACCGATTCGACTTGAATTAAAATGAGCTTCTCTGACTCATACGCTTCAACCTCATCATACAGTAGTGCGTAATTATCCATATCAGCTATCTGTTCAGCAAGAACGGTAATATCGCCCATTCTATTTTTACTAAAGGTTTCAAGGGCAAGTGACATGACAAAATGCCAGACATCAACCACTTCGATCTGTAAGTTATCCCAATCAGGATCAGCCGCAATACTTTTCCAATGTTTCCACGCAAAAGAGTCAACCATCTCAGCACACTCCATATAAATACAGCGTTTCCAGTTTATAGCCTTACCATTTTTAGTAACGCCCTCTTCCCAGTTTTCTCCATTAGTCGCATCATTCAACTGCTGTTGAAGCTGCAACATCGCTAATACTTTATCCATTCTTGTCCTTTAAAAGTGTCTCAATTTGTTCTTGAAATTCTGCAGCTCGAATATTTTCGGCCATCACAGCATCAAAAGATTTCGGTACTCGACTGCCTTTTGATCCAAGCAATACAGTTTTTGCTCGGGAGCCTATCTTTTCTCTAAACTGGCGCACAAAGCTTTCAGCACTTATTTTATCAAGATTTCTATCAAGAATAAGAAGGCTTATTGGATGTTTTTGCAGCCATAAAAATGCTTTTTTACTATCCATAAATACTTGAGAATCTAAAGGTATTGAGAGCTTTGAGAAAAGGGATTTAAATGCAAAAACCTTATTCATGTCTTCAACAATCACCACCACACTATCTCGGTTTATAGCGTCGAGATACTCATAAAGTTTAAAAAGCTCTTTTTGCTCTTGGGAGACTTTATCCTGATCTAAAGAGTTCAAATAATATTTCAAGAAGGTTTTAGAGCAGTACTCTCCTTGAATGTGTGACTCTTGAAAAAAGTTTTGAATCACTTTAGAACGCTGTGCCTGCATCCAAAGCTGCTCATCAAACATAAAGGCTTGTGCATCTAAAATACCCACAATTTGATCACGATAGCTCTTTGAAGCGACTTTAAAAAGCTCAAAAAACTCCTCTTTATGCTCCTGTTCAAACGTTAACATCAACTCAAGATCATGATGATACGCTTCATCAAGCGAAGCCATGGTATGCACCGTATCAACATAATCGCTTTTTAGCTCTTTTTGCTCTTCATCAAGCCGATCAAATTGCGTTGAGATGCGTAAGGTACGCTCAATGACCTCCTCTTTTTCTGAAATAATTTCAGAGAGTCTTCCCTCCGCTTCACGCAGTGTAGCAAGCTTTGAAGAAGCGACTTCAGCAGCTTCACGAATCATTACGTATTCATTTTGACGATTTAAAAAGACCTTATCAAATGCGATCTCAGGATAGGTTGCTTTTGACTTATAATCATCATACACTTGGCTCATGGCTAAGAGATCATCATGCATTATTTTAATACGCGGCGTAATAAAGTGCATATCGAGTTCAGTTAAATTGTTGTACATCGTATAGAGAAAACGTCGCATTCTCAAAAAGTCCAAGCGATACTTTGCACTCTTGTATCCGGTACGTTTATCAATGTCATCTTCAATCTGCTTAAAATACTGCTCTACACAGACTTTGACACTAACCGATAAACGAATCTTATCGATTTTTGTTCTATTTTTTTCCCACAGGGCTAAAGAGTTGTCATCTTCAGAAGCTTTCTCTTGAGTAGGTTTCTCTTCAAACGCATCAGTATGCTTTTCATCTGAGATGGAGTTCGGCTTAATAGAAGCAATGTGATCATGTTCAAGCTTACATGTAACATCAATTCCTACTTGAGGTAAGGTGTTAAAATCATCCCAGTCAGCGACATGAAAATCAAACTTTTCACGATCTTTAGTGATGACGATGCCTTTACCATCATTCGCATTATAAAAAAGTATTTTTCCAGAAAGTTGCATAAAGATGATTTTAGCATAATGAAGTAAAATAGCACTCATGAAACGAATAAACTGTGTACGATGCGCTTATTATTTTGTAACCTGGGAGCCTAATCAACCTCATGGCTGTAAAGCTTATGGCTTTAAATCTAAGGTCATGCCATCGCTTGCTGTAAAACAGTCTAGCGGGTTACCCTGTCAATTTTTTACTCCGAAACATCCCAAATAAGTTTTGTTCCAAATCCCAGTCTATTGTCTGTCAGCTTCATCCTTACGAGTTGTATTTTCCAGAGTGTGGGATTCATCGCTAAGGCATAGGGGTAGGCTTTAAAGTAGCGTGTTTTATCGATACTGTTTTCACTTATGCGCATCTCCGCTTGAAACTGAATACCCTGAATTTTACCCACACTTTTTGTCTCTAAGGCGATGGTTCCTGCCACTAGAGCATTTGTCAATACATTTTGAATGTGCTCTGTTTTTGTATCTGAAGCTACGACAAAAGCAATCTCATCGGGGTCATACACGAAAAAAAGCGTGGCACACTGAGGGGTATTGTCCTTACATGTAGCCAATGTTAAGATATGATGTTGGGCTATAAATGCCTCAAAGGGTTCGAGCGATTGACCCATTATTTAAGATGTTCTTCAATGATCTCCAACATCTCATCCATAGCATCGCCTGCACCTTTTTGAATAAAGTGTTCAAAATACTCATCAATTTTTTTATCAAAAGCGCCAAAAGCCGACATATAGTCTTCACGTTTTGGATTAATTAAAATGGAGTGTTGAAACTCCTGAGCCAAAGCTACAATATCGATCACCTGTCCGCTTGTGCCAATGGCAATAAAAAGATCACTCTGCGCTATCGCTTCATAGATATGCTCATAATTGGGAGCGGCCTCACCAAACATTACAACATTATGACGAATGTGATCTCCTTCGCATCGTGGACAGGCATCATGTTCATTTTGAGAGGCGTAGCCTACATCAAAAATATGCCCACACGATTCACATCGCAGATCGGTTAAGGTGCCATGTAGGTGAATGACCTCATTGGCTCCTGCCTTTTCCATAAGATTATCAACATTTTGTGTTAGGTGAATAATTTTAGCTGGGTATTTTTTCTCCAGTGATGCTAAGACATTATGGGCATTATTGGGAATTTTATCTTCAAGGTCACGACGTCGTGCATTGTAAAACTGTGTGACGAGTTCCCTATCATCTTCCCAGCCCTGAGTTGAGCAGACCTGCATGACATCATAATTTTCCCACAGCCCATCATGATCTCTAAAGGTAGAGATACCACTCTCTGCACTCAAACCTGCACCACTAACGATCATTATTTTTTTCATCATCAAAACTTTTTATTGAGATATTTTTCTAAAATAACCACATTAGAAATTCTACGTTTTTCAAGCATCATACGTGAGAGTTCATCACCAAGCAAAGAGTCATAAAGGTCATGAATATCATTCACATTGTAAAAACTTTTCAAAAACTCAATTAAAAGTCCAAAATTGTCGCGACCATGCGGATTATCGTACTCGGCTTTAAAAGCTTTATATTCGTCCCAATTGATTCGTGTCATTTAAAGTACCTCTTTTTTGTATTTACAAGCTTAACATATCTCCAATAAAAACCGATATTATTTATAAGAAAGTTCAAGGAGGACATTATGAAAGCTTTAAGGACGAAGCAAGAAGAGACTCCCAAAAATCCAATACTCCCAGTCGTCAAGATACAACCCTTAGCACGACGCATGTTACGCCGAATTCAAAGGTCTTCTAACATCTGATCGAGCCTTGCTACTGCCTCTTGCATACGTTCTCGAGGCACGGCGATATTCATTCTCATAAACCCGCTCCCTTCTTTACCAAATGTTATACCAGGACTCAAACCTAATTTAGCTTTTGTAATAAATAGTTCACGCAAGGCTTTATCACTTAATCCTAAGTTTCGACAATCCATCCATATAAGATACGTCCCTTGAGGATGTTTACATGTAAGGGTGTTAGAGTATCTCTTTAGCATATTTTCTAAAAGTTGTATGTTACATGTAAGATAAGCCATCAGTTCATCCACCCAAAGATCACCCTCAACATAGGCACGCTCAAAGGCTACATGTCCAAAAACGGTGCCCTCTGCAAAGTGAATCGCTTTATAAACCTTTTCAAAATCAGCACGCATCGTCTCATTAGCAATCACTACCGTAGAGATCGAAAGACCCGCGAGATTAAAAGTTTTTCCTGGTCCAATAGCCGTAATAGTCATATCTCGGATTGCTTCACTTAAAGAAGCAAACGGGGTATGCGTATGACCTCCAAAAATGAGATCGGAATGAATCTCATCAGCAAAGATTTTAATATCATGGTCTAAACAGATCTCAGCCAGCGCCAAAAGCTCCTCTTTTTTCCAGACACGCCCTACGGGATTATGCGGCGAACAGAGCAGAAGCAATTTCGTGTCACTGTCAATTTTTAATCTGAGATCTTCTAAATCAAAATGATAATCACCCTGCTCATCTTCTTTAAGAGGATTGCGTAAAATCTGACGCTCATTGTTAGTAATGGAACTCATAAAAGGAGAATAGACGGGGGTTTGGACAATAACTTTATCACCAGGCCTTGTATAGGCTTGAATCGCAAGGTTAATCGAAGCGACGACGGAAGGCGAAAAGAGCATCCACTCACGCTTTACATGGTAACCGTGACGTTTTTGCATCCATGATATCTGCGCTTTGAAAGCCGATTCTGGCATCATCTCATAGCCATAGATGGGATGTTTAGCGCGTTCTTGCACCGCTTGGGTAATAAATGGTGGTGTGATAATATCCATATCAGCCACCCACATCGGAAGTACCTCTTGCGTCTTAAAAAGTTTCTGACGCAGTTGGTATTTTTCAGCATTGCTTTGCGAACGATCCCATACCTGTGACATTAGTGTTTCATACATTGTTACTCTTTATAACTTTTGATACAGTGCTCTTGCGCAGGCAGTTTTTGAAGACTTTCACCCTTTACATGTAAGGCTTTAACATAATTAACAAAACTGTTTGCATAATCAAAATAGGTGTCGGTACCTTTAAGTGTTGCAAAGCTTGTGTAACCATCTTTTCCATAGGCAAGATAGCTAATCGTGGTGATAATGTACGTTTTATCCGTAACAACCTCAACATATTTTTTCTCATTTTTATCGAAGATCTCCAGATTTGAGATGCGACTGCCTTTGGCTTCACTTATATCGACATCATATCGTAAGGCGTAAGCGTAAGGAAAAGCCCCATCATCACTTGAAAGCGCATCTTCTAAAACAGCCTGTATCTCATCACCTCGCATCACTATCATGATGAGCGTATTGGAAAAAGGGAGTAAGGTGTAGGCCGTATCTATGCTAATCGTACCTTCATTGATATTTGTACGCACTCCGCCAGCATTCAAGATCACCGCATCAGAGAGATTGACACGTTCATAAAATGCTTTGGCGACGATAGGCACAACGTCGCTGCCTAAAGGATAATCGGCACCTGAATTACCACCATAATCTTGACCCGGCACGCGAATATGGACTATCGTCTCCTTGGCATCGCCGATGCTCTCATTTTTCTTCTCATCGACTTTTGCTTTGTAACTCTCAAGTATCGCTTGAAGCTCGGGATCTTTTTCGACAATAGCAACATCGGCTCTTTTTGCAATACTCTCCTCAACATTGTGGCGTAATGAGGCGTTGATATCTTCGTACTTGCCTTGAGCGTTTTTTATCATGAAATTATTGGAGATACCTAGATGTGGCGTTCCCTTACATGTAAGCACTTCACCAGAGGCATCAAAAGCGACTTCTAAATGTCCGACGATCTTTGCAAATGAGCCCGCTTGAACAATACAGACTTTACTACCATCGAGATCGTAGCTCTCTTGAGGATAGGCAAGCTTTGAGCTTAGACCAAAAGATTCAAAGTCACCCATAAGGGTATGCGAATGCCCACCGACTATCACATCCGCACCTCTTACATGTAAGGAGAGGTTACGATCATTTTCATAGCCAAAATGTGTCAGCAAAATGATCTTATTAACATCCATCGCCTCAAGCTCATCAATGTACTTTTGCGCTGTTGCGATCTCATTAAAAAATTCAATCGTCTTACCAGGGTTTGAAGACTCCTTAGTCGCTTTAGCGGTATCGATTCCAATAATCCCAACGGCTTCACCTTCATAATAGTGAATTGTATATGGCTTCCATTGATCAAAAAGAACACTAGTATCATCGGCATACACATTGGCTGTAATGACAGGCACATGCAACTCATTTAGAAATCGCTCTAAATTTTCATCGCCATCATCAAACTCATGATTGCCAAGAACGAAAATATCCCACGGGAGTGCATTCATCATCTTCGCATCGACCTCACCTTTAAAAAGCGTGTAATAAAGCGTGCCTTGAAGTGCATCACCTGCATTTAACAATAAGGTGTTGTCATAACTGTTTTGTAGCTCTTTTATTGTCGTAGCAATGCGAGGGTAACCTCCAGCATCCACACGAAGCGCGACATCATCAAAGTTAAGCGTTAGCGGCTCTTCATCAAGATGGGAGTGGATATCATTCATATGAATGACATTGAGAGTAATGGGTTTAGATTTAACCTTATTACAGCCACTAAAAGTTAAGAGAAGCGCTAGCGAAATGCTAGCTATCTTCAAAAAATTCATCGTCTCTTCCACACACTCATCTGCGAGATGGTATGTTGATATTTTCGTGGGGTCTCACGAATGACAAAATCCACATCTTGCGTATCAACAAGTTTAAAGTGAGCTTCAAGTATCGCTTTTAGGCCTTCTAGCGTTGATACCTCACGACCGGATTCATCCTTATAACCTCCAATCCATTTCTCTTTTGCTGTGTACTCTTCCAGCCAGGTATAAGGCGAGGTCAAAATCAAGAGGCCTCCCTCATTGATCCGCTCATGGACCGTATCTAAAAAGAGACGCGGCTCATACAGACGGTCAATCAGGTTGGTGGCCATGATAAGATCGTAACCCTTAAAATGACTCTTAAGGTTACAGGCATCACCTTGCCAAAATTCTACTTTATCTTTTACATGTAAGAGGTTTAATTCTTCAATAGAGTGGCTCTCTCTGGAGATAAGATCACCCTCTTCAGCGCGCTCATAAAAGATCTGACCCTTAGTCTGAAGCTCCACACCCACTTGAATAAAACGTGCTGAAAAATCGATGCCTGTTACGGCCTCAAAATGACGTGCCAACTCAAAAGAGGCACGGCCCGTTGCGCACCCTAAATCAAGCGCACTCGAATTAGGAATCTCTGAAGCATACTCAA
>JAYEGP010000296.1:16007-30264 GCA_034659135.1 Campylobacterota bacterium | reverse complement strand
GACCGGCTTGTGGCAAGGCTACGGCAAATGATGCTCCGGCAAAACCTAGACCCATCGCAACGACTAATAACTCGTTATAAGTGATCTCTCCACCACGGAAGTAGGCATAAAAAAGTACGGCAATAACCCCTAATCATTCCATACCAAATTAGACAACAAGCCAGAATGCTCTATAATTAGGTACTTTAAAGCGAAAGAGTAACACCTAAAACTTTCACCTAACGGGTGAAACTCTTTCATCTACAACAGGAAAATTATGGCACAAACAGTATTAAACTTTGATATAGAGTCAACAAATGAGAAATTAACTCCAAGAACTGGCTTGGCAATCTTTGGTGAATACCTAAAAGGTTTAAATCTAGAGTGCTTATGTAATACAAATGTTCCATCGCCTAAACATCCAAATGGATATTCACCATTTGAATTCATCTATCCTTTAATCTTAATGCTCCATGGAGGCGGTAGAGTTCTTGAAGATATTAAAGAGATAAGATTAGATACAGCCCTGTCAACACTTTTAAAAATGGATACGATACCAACAGCATCAGCTTTCGCAAAATACTTTCATAAACATGGACTAAAAGGTGAGACGGGTATCAGAAGTATCAATAAACACTATCTCAAAAGATTTTTAAAAAGTTTAAAGAACGAAGATCTAATTTTAGATATCGATGCTACATTTATTGAAGCACATAAAAATACAGCAAAGTGGTCTTACAAAAATGCACCTGGCTATATGCCTATGGTTGGACATATTAACGGCGGCTATGTCATTGATGTAGATTTTAGAGAAGGTAACGAGGCACCAGCAAAAGAAAATCTAGAGTTTATCAAGCAGTGCCAACAACAACTTCCCTTAGGAAGAAAGTTTGACAGAGCACGAATAGATAGCGCAGGATATCAAGCCTCAATATTTAATCACTGTGATAAAGAGAATATACTTTTTACAGTCACAGCAAAAAAGAATGCTAAGGTGTTTGAATCTATCAAAGATATTAAAGATGATGAATGGACATACTTCTCTAAAAGAGAAAAAGTAACAGAGTTTACCCATACTATGCAAGAGACAGATAATGCTTTTCGTATGATAGTGATTAAAAAAGACATCACACCAACACTTCCTACAATGGAGGAGTATATTTCAGATGAAGTGATGATGCAACATCAAGATGAGATTTACTACTGTATTGCTACAAATGATAATGACTTAACTCCACAAGAGATTATCAAACTCCATCGTCAAAGAGGTGAGACAAGTGAGAACAAGATTAAAGAGTTGAAAAATGGTTTCAATATGAGCTATCTGCCAACATCAAACTTTGAAGCAAACTCTTTTTACTTTGCTATAGGGACTTTAGCATATAATCTGTTTCTACTATTCAAACAGATCTTAGATACAAATCTTCAAAAGCATACCGTTAAAACCATCAGATATAAGCTTTATAATATTGCAGGTAAAGTAGTCAATCACGCAAGACAAATCACTCTTAAAATTAATGAGCAATTTCAAGACTTATTGCAAACTATAAGACACAGAGCCTATGAAGCAAGTTTACAATGATAAATAGATTTCTAAAGATATATAAAAGAGCAGTTCATAAAATATCAATAGGATATTATTGTCTGAAAAGAGGTAAAACTGTACAAATGGTACAAAATTCAACACTTTGTGGAGGAGCAAACAAAATAACGATAATCTTGTAGCCTAAGTCGCAGTATTTTTTTTAAAAAACCTTGTTGTTTTTATGGGTAGAGTAGTGCTTGTTTGTAGTATGGATTTATTTGGGTGTTTGCTTTTTGTTTACAAATACTTGAATTGTGTTATAATTGAGTTAGCTTAAAGGTATACGTAAAGGAGTTACCATGCGAAGCTTTCTTTTATATTCACTGCTTTTGACTAGCAGTGTGGCATTATTACAAGGTTTGACACTTGAAGAGAGTGTCAAAGATTTAGTTCGAACTGATCCCATCATACAAGATAGATATCGACACTTTAAACAAGTGGAAGAAGACTTACGCATTTCTCAAGCACAATTTCTTCCTAAACTTGATCTGACAAGTGGGATGGGAAAACAGTTTTTAGATGATAGGTCTGAGTATACAGATCTAGATGATTTAGGCTATGTTAATGTAAAACTACGCGGGACTCTTAATCTCTTTAATGGGTTTGGTGATGTTCACTACGTAAGAGAGCAAGAACATAGAGTCCACTCTGCAAAACAAGATCTCCTCGATCGGGTTAATACACAAACACTTAGTCTGACAGAAGCTTATTTAAGCGTTTTAGCAAAAAAACGTGAAGTGGAGTTGTCAAAAGAAAACCTTCAAAATCATGAAGAGACTTATTTTAAGATTGTAGATAAGAGTAAAACAGGTGCGGGAAAAGCGTCGGATCTGTATCAATCTTCAAGTCGTCTTGCCTTAGCACAATCAAACCATTTGACTGCTGTTAATGATCTTCGTGAAGCTTTCATTAATTTTGAAAAGATCTATGGTAAAGATGTTGATATTGATTTTTTTATGATGGGTTATAAAGTGCCTGTGATTAAAGGAACCTTTGATGAGATCTTTGATTTGGCAAAAAGAAATAACAATGCCATTAAAGTGGCACGTAAAAATATAGATGTGAAACGTGAAGCTTACAAAAAAGATTTACGTGAATTCTGGCCGCAACTTGATCTTGAAGTGAGTGAAGAGTATTTAACCAATGATGACGCAATAAAAGTAGACCAATTTAGAGGAACACTACTTTTTAATTTCTCTTGGCAACTCTATAATGGTGGTGCAGATATGGCACAACGTAGAAAAAATATAGAGGCGATTACTCAAGAGAGTGAATTTCTGCGTGAGACAGAACGTCAACTTAAAGAGAAACTTCTTTATGCGTGGAACAGCTATGAGATTTTAGGACAACAGAGTCAATATTTACAAACTCATATTGAGTACAGTAAAGATACCGTTGATGCTTATTCCGAAGAGTTTTTGTTAGGAAATCGAGAGTTACTGAATGTTCTTGATGCTGAACGAGAGTATTATAACTCGCGTAAAGAGAAAAATGGTGCTGATTTTGATTATGATTTATCAAAATTTAGGATTATGGAAGCGGTTGGAGCATTTTACGACTACTTTGATCTCAATGCAACTTTTATAGAAGAGTATTATGCACAGAGTGGCGCGGTTGATGTGTCCGCTTATATTGATGATCATAATCGTACTTTATTAGGTGATGGCAGTGCTACTTTTATAAGTTCAGGTGAAGCTGAAAATCTAGTTTATGGATATGGAAAACTTTCAGCTGTTTCGATGCAAGATTATAATCAAAGTAAAAAAGTCTATACAGAGAATCAGCGAAACCTTGATTATGGAGATGGATCACAAAATGCAGATGATTTAGCTGCTTTTTATGCAGATGATGATGCCGTTCCAGCTCCTGCACCGTTACCTACTGTAACAGCTCCAGATAACTGCTACTGTTTACAAATCGCGACATTAAAACAAGAGAACTATGAACTGATGAATCGTCTCCAAGCTGCGACAGGTGGAGATCTCTATTATGAAGATTCAAAGACGACAGTTGGTGAACAAAAAGTGTTAATCATGGGACCTTATAGTGAAATTAATGAAGCAAAAGAAGCACTTAAAGGTGTACGTATCTTAGTGGATGATGCCTTTGTTAGAAATTGTAAAGTCTGTCCTTAGCGATAAAGGATAGGATGTGGAGATAAAAAGACTTGTTACTCTTATAAGTTTTTTAGTCGTATTTCCATGGTCATTAGAGTGTGAGGCTGGGTTCTCATTCTCTAAAGAGAGTGTTGAGCATATTAGTGTTAAGTATGGTCTGGATGCAATAAAAAGAATAGGCCTTTATGAAAAGCTTATTAATACCTTGAAAACTAAAAACGACTTTGAGAAGCTTCTTGCAGTTAATGATTTTGTGAATCAGATGCAGTGGGTCTCGGATCAATATGCATGGGGAGTTGAAGACCATTGGGCTTCACCTCTTGAGTCATTAGGTCGCAATATGGGCGATTGTGAAGATTATGTCATCTCAAAATATTTTGCACTTCGACGTGCAGGTATCTCAGATGATAAACTTTACTTCACTTATGTGAAGGCGATTGGTTATGATAAAGTTCATATGATTTTAGTCTATTATCCTTCGGCAAAAGCGATTCCTTTGGTTTTGGATAATATTAATAAAAAGATCCTGCCAGGAACACACCGGAGCGAGTTGATTCCGGTGTATAGCTTTAATGCAAAATCGCTGTTTTTAGCGAGACAAGCGGGGCAGGGAGCTTTAATTCCAGGTAAAGATAAGCAAAATAAAAAATGGGTTGATTTTTTAGTGAATCTTGAAAAGGAGAGTTTATGAGTTTTTTTAAACAGATAGCTTTAATTACTGTCTTTTTTCAGATCATTACCTTAGGGGCTGTCGTTTTTCAAAATTTTCAAAGCGTCAATGAACAGATACAAAATCGACTCTTTTCAGATGCACAAGATACCGCAACTTCTTTAGGACTCGCTATTAGTATGGTGGCTGAAACACCTGAATCAAGCTCTCGTATCCATACTATGATTAATGCAATCTTTGATAGTGGCTATTATCGTGCTATCGTCTTAAAAGATGTTGATGGTAAGCTGCTTTATGAAAAACGCAATCCCGATATCGTCTATAATGTTCCACAATGGTTTGTTGAAAATGTTGCCATGCAAACAACAGAAGCACATTCGGAGATTATTTCAGGTTGGAGTCGTTTTGGAACGATCTATATCTATAATCATAATGGACATGCTTATCTACAGATGTGGGATATTTTCAATAATTTATTGAAATGGTTTGCCATTATCTTTACTACGGCTATGGTTGTTCTGTTCTTCTTGTTACGAGTTCTTTTTGGACCTCTTAAAAAAGTTCAGAGACAAGCTGAAGCGATAGTACACAATGACTTTATAGTAAACAAAGAAGAGCCTTTTACGACTGAACTAAAAGATGTGACATCAGCCATGAATTCTATGGTACTTAAGGTGAAAGATATTTTTCGACGTGAAGTTGATACGGTTAAAAAATATCGTGATCTTCTCTGTTTTGATCAGGAGTTTCGTGTTGCTAATCGTCACCATTTTATGAATGTCTTGACAGGTTATTTAGATGAAAATGACAGTACTGCTTTTGGTGTGATTGCTATAATAAAATTTCCATATGTAGATCAGATGAAAAATAGTGTCGGTTATGATGTCTATTTTCAATACTTTCAAGAATTTTTACATGAGATGACACGTATAGGCAATGAATACAGTAGTGATACGATGGTAGCACGTTTCAGTCCTAGCTCTTATGCTATGTTATTACCCTCAAGAGAACTTGGAAAAGAGATGGAGGCAATAGGAGTGCACTTACTGAAAAAACTGAGTGAGATAAGCTCACCTGCTTTTCATGAACTTAATATTGATCCAAGATTTTCGATTGGAATCACACGTTACAACGCAAATACTAATATTAAGGTCATCATGACGCATGTTGATTATGCGCTACTTCAAGCAGAGCTCAATATTGAAAACAGTTATCATGTCTATCAAGAGAAAAATGAGCTCGAAGAGTTGATGTTACGTGGACGGGAGATGTGGGTTAAAGCGATCACCGATGCCATTGCGCAAGACAGACTCGAGATGGTGTCACAAGTCTGTTTGGATAGTTCAAATGACAGTATATTTCATAATGAGATTTATACTAAAATGCAGGTTGAAAATGACGCCTTACTCTCTGCTGATTTCTTCTTACCTATAGCAAAATATGCCGCACTTCTTGATGATATTGATATCCATACTTTTAAGATAATGTCTCAAAAACAGATTGGCAATGTCGCTTTGAATATCTCGCTGGAGAGTATTAAAAACAGCTCTTTTGTAACTTTGGTTCAAGAGTTTGCTCATCGCAGTTCACTCAGACGTGAAAAACCTCACATCCACTTTGAGATCAATGTTAATTCTATCGGTTCCGATGTTCAGTATGTCGCAGAATTTTCAAAAATGGTAAGACGATTGGGCTACTCATTTGGTATCGATCATTTTATTTTTTGGCCTGATAGTATTGAACTGATTGAGATGATTGCACCGGCATATTTGAAAGTAAGTGTAGAACATTTTTCCTATTATGCACAAGATGAGGGATTTAATATGATGCAGTCGATACATAACATTGCATCGAGCTATGGTATCGATATCATCGCTACAAATGTTGAAAAGGAAGAAGAGAGAGTTTTTCTTAACAAAATTGGGATATACTTGATACAGGGAAGGTATATAGAAGATATAAAGTCTTTATAAAAGAGAGGAGTAGATGATGAGTGGGCAAACAGATACACCCCGTTGCGATCAGCTATTAGAGTGTCTGGTAGAATTTACAAAAATACATAATCGTCCCATGTCCATTGAAGCATTGACTCAAGGACTTCCGGTGGAAGAGGGAATGATGCCAGAACTCTTTTCTCTTAAAGGATCAAAATCTACATTTACGAGAGCAGCAGAACGTGCTGGATTTAAGTCACGTCTTGTTAAAAAAGAGTTGGAGTATTTTTCATCACTTCTGCTTCCTGCAATTTTACTTTTAAAAGATCATGGAGCTTGTATCCTCCTCTCTATTGACCATGAAGAACAGACGGCGCGCGTTCTTATTCCCGAAATGCGTTTGGGAGAAGATGTTGTCTCTATTGAAGAGTTAAATGAGCTCTATATTGGTTACGCATTTTTACTTAAGCATCAATATCATTTTGATTTTAAAAAACATTCGATTGCGTATGAAAAAGCGGGACACTGGTTCTGGGGTACTTTGAGTCGTTTTAAAGATATCTATTTTGATGTCATCACCGCGAGTATCTTAATAAATCTTTTTGTCTTGGCGACCCCTCTTTTTACTCTCAATGTTTATGATAGAGTTATTCCCAATAATGCGACAGGTACATTGTGGACATTAGCATCAGGAGTTGTCTTTATCTTTTTTATGGATACGGTTTTACGCATTTTAAGATCACATTATCTTGACGTTGCCTCACAAAAAGGTGGTATTATCATGTCATCTATGATGTTTGAGAAAATCTTAAACAATAAACTTGATGCAAAGCCAAAGTCAGTGGGTTATTTTGCTCAAAATGTTAAAGATTTTGAAGGATTAAATAATTTTTTCTCTTCAGTGAGTATGACGGTTTTAATCGATCTGCCTTTTGCCATTATTTTTCTTGTGGTGATTGGATGGATCGCAGGTATTGTAGTCTTAGTACCACTATTTACAATATTATTACTGCTTTTAAATGCGTATTATGTCATGCGTATTTTAAAAGATAATATTCAAGAGATGCATGATGCGTATAAATTAAAAAATGGTATTTTGATAGAGTCTCTTAGTGCATTAGAGACCATAAAAACTTTAGGAACTTCAGGTTTGGCGCAGTGGCGTTGGGAAGAGACAAATGGTGACATCGCAGTCAAAAACAAAAAACTACAGATGCGCTCTCACGTTATTCGTAATATTACAGATTTTTTGACTAAGTTTAATACTATCATTGTTGTTATCGTTAGTGTCTATCAGATCCAGACACAGTCGATGACTATGGGAGGTCTTTTAGCCGTCATGATTCTAACAGGAAAAGTGGTAGGGTCGGTACGACAAATTCCATCGCTTCTCATTCAGTATGAATCTGTAAAAGGTACCTATAATGAACTACAAGAAATTATGGATATGCCGGTTGAAAAGGATAGTGAAAAAAGTTATATCGGTATGTCAGAAATGCAAGGAAATATTACCTTTGATAATGTTTCTTATAGCTACCCTGGTGAAGAAAGCCTCTCTATTAAAGATGTCTCATTTACGATAAAAGCGAAAGAGAAAGTGGCGATTGTCGGTCGTATGGGTGCCGGTAAAAGTACCGTTCAAAAATTAATTATGAAACTGTATGAAGCTGAAGAAGGCTCCGTATTAATAGATGGCATTGATATCAAACAGGTAGAACCGGCAGATCTTCGTAAAGATATTGTGTATGTTCCACAAAATATTACACTCTTTAATGGAACGATACGAGAAAACATTGCTTTTAGAGCGCCTTATAGTACCGATAAAAGTATTGTTCAAGCTGCACAGTTTGCTGGGTGTATGGATTTTATCAATAAACATCCTCAAGGTTTTGAGATGCTTGTAGGTGAAAAAGGTGAGAATCTTTCAGGAGGACAGAAACAGACGGTTGGTATTGCACGTGCATTTTTAGTACCTGGAAATATTGTGTTACTTGATGAACCTACAAACTCTATGGATGGGGTCACAGAGAAAAAGTTTATAGAGAGTTTGAAAGGACATTTAGGCGATGAGACATTGATTGTCATCTCTCATAAAAATTCAATTCTAGAACTCGTTGATCGCATTATCGTGATGGAAAATGGTAAGGTCATCATGGATGGTCCAAAAGATGAAATCTTAAGTTGTTTAAACGGATAAATGATGAATAAAAATGATAATAACATTAATCTTGATGAACTTGAATATCTTCATAGTCTCGATCGTGCATCCGTCAATATGAAGCGTGGTAAATCGCGTATGCTTTTATATGTGAGTTTTTTTACGATAGTGGTGTTTTTTATCTGGTCAGCATTTGCAATGATTGATGAGACAACATCTGGGTCTGGAAAAGTTATTCCCTCAAGTCAAGTACAAAAGGTACAATCTCTTGAGGGGGGTATCGTATCAGAGATATTGATTCAAGATGGTGAAAAAGTGACTAAAGGGCAAGCTCTTATTCAATTAAATGATGTGGGATTTAGCTCTAATTTTGATGAAAATCAACTCCGTTTTAATGAACTTCAAGCAAAAGCATGTCGTCTAGAAGCCGAGGCTACGAGTACCTCTTTTAAAGATGATTTTAGTGCAACAGGAAATTTAAAAGAGCAGTTAAAACATGAATTAAGTCTGTATGACACGAATCTTGAGCATCTTAATAATATTTTATCAAGTACACAAGAGCAAATTTTACAAGCACAACAGCAACTTGAAGAGGTGAAAGCCAAAAAACGTGAGATGAGTAAAAACTATAGGCTTATTAATGAACAGATTAAGATAACGAAACCTCTTGTCTCTAAAGGAGTGGTTTCTGAGATAGATTACATTAAGCTACGTCGTGAAGCTAATACACTTTATGGAGAGATGCGTTCGGCAGAACTATCTATTCCACGATTAAAAGCTGTTATTGAAGAGAAAAAGAAAAATAAAAAAGAGCAACGACTAAATTTTCGTAGTAATGCAAAAGAAGAACTCAATAAGGTGACTTCAGAAATGGCACGTATCGCTGAAAAAATGGGTGCCTTAAATGATAAGGTGAAACGTGCGACGCTGCGTTCACCTGTAGATGGTACGGTAAAGCGAACTTTGATATCGACTATTGGTGAGGTCGTGCAACCGGGTGAGGACCTCGTAGAAATTTTATCTTCAGATGACAGCTTGGTCATTGAGGCTAAGATCAAACCGAGTGATATCGCATTTTTACATCCTGAGCAAGAGGTGGTCGTTAAATTTACAGCGTATGATTTTGTGATCTATGGAGGACTAAAAGGGCATCTGTATCAGATTAGTCCAGATTCTATTTTAGATGAAGAGGGCAATACGGCATATTTAGTAAGAGTCACGACAGAGCAGACCTATTTAGGAACGCAAGAAGACCCGCTTCATATTATTCCGGGGATGACAACAGATATTGAAATTTTGACAGGTAAAAGAAGTGTATTGCAATTTCTTCTTAAACCAATTCTACGTGCTAAAGCCAGTGCGTTTAGGGAGCGATGATATGAAAGTATATAGTATAACAATTCGAAACAATCAGTATGAACAGTGGAACAAGGTCGTGGGTGAAAAATTTGAACTTATTCGTATAGATCATAATAATATCAAATATGAGTTAGCCTTAGCAGAGCATGATTCAATATTGTTAGTCGATCTTGTGAGTTGTAAAGAGCTATTTGTTGAGACGATGATAGATCGCAAAATACTTTTGAAGAACTTACATGTAATTGGCTTAAGTAATATTCCAAATATTCATGAATGCTTGGGTCTCTTGGGTTATGGTATTAAAGCTTACGGACATAACTTGATGGATCCAAGCCTATTTAATGAGATGCTTGATAAAGTGTCTGATGGGCATATGTGGTTTCCAGAGTTGATTTTAGAAGATGTGATTAAGGTGGCACTGCATTCAAGTGATCAACCTCAAAAACTTGATTCTCTGGAGATGTTAACACCACGTGAGCAGGAAGTGGCATTTAATGTGGCACAGGGAAAAACGAATAAAGAGATCGCAAAAACACTTAGTTTGAGCCCTGATACGGTGAAGCTACACTTGAATCACATTTATAGAAAGCTAGACATTGATAATAGAGTGGCTTTGGCCTTAAAATTAAAAGTATAAGGGAATAATATGAATCCTAAAAAAAGAGCATTTCCACCTAAGTATAATATTTTATTTGTACATGCTGCTATCGGACAGTTTAAAGAGTTACATATACATCTTAATGTGAGTAAAAAAGCGAATGCTTATACACTATGTTCACATGGCATCAAAGAACGTGAAAAAGATAAAATAACCAACCTTCGTGTGTTTGCTGCAGTTGAGCAAAAAATAGAAAATCAATTTTTCTATATTCAGAAAATTGATGAGCATACCCGAAGGGCTTTTGGTGTCCGACAGGCGGTTTTGGAACTGATGAAAGATGTGAAACTCGATTTAATTGTGGCACACGGTTCAGGTGGACCGCCACTGATGCTTTTTGATGAAGAGGAGATTGATGTACCGATCATCACTTATATAGAGTTCCCGTCATTTACAGCGCATGGTCATGATCCAAAATATAAACAGCCTGAGTTTTCTAGGTATCGTGACAAGCTTTTTGATATGTCGAGTATGCATCAGGTAATTAGAAGTGATCATATTATTACGCCGAGTGCTTATGCAAAAAGGATGTATCCACACTATCTACAGCACAAAATCACTCCGCAGATGGAGGGTTTCAAACTCAAATCACCGACAAAAGAGTTGCCGATTGAGAAAGATCCTGATAAAACCTATATAGGCTATACCGCACGTGATCTCTCATCCGCTAAAGGGTTCGAGCAGTTTATCTTAATTGCAAGAGAGATACTCAAAGAGCGGACAAATGTAAAATTTGTCATTATTGGATCGCCGAAAGTTCTTTACAGTTATGAAGGGACAGTGCTTGAAGAGGTTTATGGAAAAGGGCATGAGAAGACTTTTAAAGATTACATCTTTGAGCGTGAAAAAATTGACACGGAGTTTAAAGAGTATTTTGAGTACTACGATTTTATGGAGTATGATAAATATCATGCGTATCTTCATGCCATTGATTTTTTTATCTATCCACTCCAATATGGCTCTGCAAATTGGGGCTTTTATGAGATTTTTTGTAGAGGGAAAATTGTTTTGGGAAGTGACCGCTGCTTTATTCCAGAGGTTCTTGAACATGAGATTAATGGATTCATCTGCCCTTATGATGATCTTCAAAATTGGGCAAAAATAGCCATCAAAGTGATAGATCATCCTGAAGATTATGAGTATATGCGTAAAAATATTGAAGTAACGTCTCAAAAATATATGATTGAAAATATTGCAGATGAGTATCTGGAAATTTTTCACAAAGT
This sequence comes from Campylobacterota bacterium, assembly GCA_034659135.1. Lineage (GTDB taxonomy): Bacteria > Campylobacterota > Campylobacteria > Campylobacterales > Sulfurimonadaceae > S010-53. Next base: position 18,578 of record JAYEGP010000296.1, on the reverse strand, counting down.
GATTTTAAACAGACGTCATCAAAAAGAGGAACATCACACATTCCGGTGTGAATGTAAAGAGGAATTTGAAAACTAAGAAGCTATTGACAGCTTCTTAGATAAGTTCACTTCTATCATCGTTTAATTCATCGATCAATTGATCCAGGCCATTCCATTCGGAATTACCTGTAAACGTGCCTGCTTCATTTTGAGCGGCAATCATAACATCATGGTTTTCATTTGAGAGGATTTCTCATGCTCATATGCGATGAGACCATCCATGTTAATAGACGTGTTGCTTAAATTTTCGGTTTTACTCAATACCTTCTTATGTATCTTTTCAAGGTTGAGTGTCAGATCATCAGAGACCAGACCTTTCAGTTCATGTAAAATCTCTGAATCTAATATGTTTTTTAGTTCACAAAGTGATAACATATTAAAGTCAATATATGAGTACCATGGGCACTTATACATAACAGTTAAAATGAACCTTGCTGAAACCTCTTTATATATTTTTTATCTTGAGAAAATTGCATTTTAAGTTGTGCTGCAATGAACTGTTCAACATCTTCAGAGGTGATCGTATAGGTTCTGAAAATTATCTCTTTATGGCGCTTATGCCAGTCATTGGGACGTTTACCAATATCATGTTTTTGAAATAGCGGTGCCAGATTCTCTCCGGCGGAGAGTGAAAGGTAACCTATGAGATAAAGTGAGCGATTTTTGTCAGGATGGGGCCATTTTTTCCCCATATATGAGAGGTCTATGCCATCGCGTTTGAGATAGTAGAAGAGATTACGAAATATCTTTGTTCCGTACTGCTCATAAAGTTTCCAGTAGAGTTCATGATCTTTTTTATTTTTATATTCATGGCGTAGCCAATGCGCATCTTTACTATAGCGTAGCTCTTTTAAAATGATTGCAGTAACAAAGACGGGAAAAGGGCTTCTACCGTTTGACCACCAATCTGAGGGATAGGCTTCAGAACCGTAATGTGCACTTAACAGATTAACAAGTTCATGGATCAGAATCCAGCGTCGATAGCGATCATCCTGCCAAATATCGCTTTTAAAATGGAGCTGATTGTTCTGAAAACTGGCTCCGCCGCTGATCCTTCTCATTCGAGCATCTTTTTTAATGATGACTGTGATTTTTTTGGGTGTTTCAGAAAATTCGTGGGCAAAATGCGTTTTGAAAATTGTATGTGACTGCTTCAAAAGGCGTTTAATCCAAGGGTTCTCTCGTGGAAAGTCTGAGCGTATATTAAAGGTAGGCTCGTAATGTGCTCTGGATGCAAAAGATAATGTACTAACTAATAGAAGTAGAAAAAGTAATCGGTAGAGGTTCCAGGCTTTACATGTAAGCCTGGAAAGTAGAAGGTTATATGATGCCATCACCATTGTCACCTAAGTCGTCGATTAAGGTTTCCGTGCCACCCCAATCACTTGAACCATCATCACCTGAACCACTGTCTCCTGATCCGGATTCGACTGCGGTATCGGCGTCAGTTTCAGTAAGGACAAGTTCAGATTCATTTTCAATCATGCCGCTCATCGCATCGCTGGTTTCTGTTCCACCGGCTGCCGGATCATCTTCTGTTGCTCTTTCAAGGTTAATGGCTTTTTCATCATTGACAAGGCTGCGTAACCCTCTGTCACCAGAGTCCATAATGGTAAAGTTTTCTGTAAACTCATCAATCTCTGTTTCGGTAATTGTTTCTGTTTCAGTCTCTACAATGGTTTCTGTAACGGTTTCAGTGACAGTCTCAGAAAGTGTCTCTGTGACGGTTTCAGTAACTGTTTCTGTAACTTCTTCTTTGGCGTCGGTATCGAGTTCGGTTGTAGTCTCACCTGCCGTGTCAGTTACGGTGTCAACTTCATAAGCTGTTTGTGTTACTTCTTCGGTGGCTGTAGTACCATCGGTGTCTGTAATAGTTACGGTGTCACTAAGTGTGATTGTCTCTGTTTGCTCAATTGTAGCCGTTTGCGTGTACGTTTCAGAGTCAGTTAATGTCTCTGTTTCTTCAGCCGTATCGGTATTTGTTTCTGTTCGAGAAACGGTATAGGTTTGAGTTGTAGTTTCGGTAAAGGTATCGATATTTGACATGGTAAACGTTGTTGTTTCAGGTGTCACCGGTGTTCCATCAATTGATAAGTCAGTACCGGTTACGGTAATGGTGACTGTATCACCAAGTTCTGTGTAGGTATAGGTTTCAGTGCCTGGAACGGTGTAAGTGTCACCTTCACTTGTAGAAGTAGTCTCTTCAAGTACGGTAGTTGTTGTTTCAGTATCAGTAAGGGTGTCAGTTACAGTTTCACCTGTGGTTGTTATCGTACCTGGGACGGTTGCTGTCGAATCTGTATAACTGTCAGTTGCAGTAACATTGGTGTCGGTAATGTCGGTTGCCTCTTCGGCCGTACCGGTATAGGTTGATGTGGTGATTGTATCTGTTACGGTATCGACGACAGTCTCCACTATTGTTGTCGTAACATCCGGAACGGTGTAGGTAGAGTCAGTGTAACTGTCAGTTGCCGTAGTATCGGTATCAGTGATATCGGTTAACTCTTCGGCGGTACCGGTGTAGGTATCAGT
>JAYEGP010000296.1:14218-15907 GCA_034659135.1 Campylobacterota bacterium | reverse complement strand
TGATATCCGTAATGGTTGTCAAGGTAGGAGTTGGAACCGTATACTCAGTCTCCACTATTGTTGTCGTAACATCCGGAACGGTGTAGGTAGAGTCAGTGTAACTGTCAGTTGCCGTAGTATCGGTATCAGTGATATCGGTTAACTCTTCGGCGGTACCGGTGTAGGTATCAGTCGTTGTCGTATCGGTAACGGTGTCAGTGACCGTATCAACCATAGTAGTTGTTTGTGTAAAGGTTGTTTGTGTTGTATCGGTATAGGTATCGGTTTCCGTTTCAACCAATGTGGTAGTGATATCCGTAATGGTTGTCAAGGTAGGAGTTGGAACCGTATACTCAGTCTCCACTATTGTTGTCGTAACATCCGGAACGGTGTAGGTAGAGTCAGTGTAACTGTCAGTTGCCGTAGTATCGGTATCGGTGATATCGGTTAACTCTTCGGCGGTACCGGTGTAGGTCGATGTAGTGATCGTGTCAGTAATTGTATCTACTACAGTCTCTATAGTTGTTGTTGTTTCATCCGGAACAGTGTAGGTAGAGTCAGTGTAACTGTCAGTTGCCGTAGTATCGGTATTGGTGATGTCAGTTAACTCTTCAGCTGTACCTGTATAGGTTGATGTAGTAACCGTATCTGTTACGGTATCAACGACGGTTTCTAAAGTTGTTGTCGTAACATCCGGAACGGTGTAGGTCGAGTCGGTATAGCTATCCGTTGCCGTAGTATCGGTATCAGTGATATCGGTTAACTCTTCGGCGGTACCAGTGTATTCAGTAACAGTACTAAATGTTACAGTTGTTGTACCTTCATCTAATGTTTCCGTAACTGTTAAAGTGTCGGTTAGAGTTTCTGTTATTGTATTGGTATTTGTTTGTGTAATGGTCTCTGTATAGGTTGTAAACTCTTCACTTGGTGTTACAAGACAGGTTTCACTTTCCCAATCATCAATGTCAGTTTCGGAAGCTACGTCTTTGAAGTCATCATCTGGATTACCATCCCAGACATCGGTCATAGTAAGAAGTGAATCATCTAAAATGACGGCTTGCGCCCCTTCACCACTTTTAATGGTGTAGCCAAGTAGTGTGCTATCTGAAAAATTATCATTAACATAATCAAGGATCCAGTTATCATCAATATTATGTAAGCCTGAGTTGTCATCAAAGTTGATTTTATATCTAAATGCGTTTCCATCGGGATCTTCCAAATAGAGAACAATATTTGAGATATCACGGAGAGAACATGCATCTGTGAAAGTAATGGTTTCAGTGTCGAAATCGGTAAGTGTATAGGTGTCACTTTGTGTGTATGTTGTTGTTTCTTCGTAGGTTTCAGTCATGCTCATACTATCTGTTTCAGTAGCAGTATATTTATAATCCGTATCCGTTAATGTTGATTCCGTTTCTGTAAGGTCGCTGTAACTATCAGTTGCAGTGGTAGGAACAGTGTCTGTTCCACTCTCTGTAGCTGTATATTTATAGTCGGTATCGGTTAACGTTGATTCTGTTTCTGTAATGTCACTATAGCTATCAGTGGCAGTGGTAGGAACAGTATCGGTTCCGCTTTCCGTTGCTGTATATTTATAGTCGGTATCGGTTAATGTCGATTCCGTATCAGTCAGTGTTTCATACTCTGTCTCAATAAGCGTAGTGGTACTTGTCGGTACCGTAAATTCAGTATCGGTTGTATCCATTGTCT
>JAYEGP010000296.1:0-14118 GCA_034659135.1 Campylobacterota bacterium | reverse complement strand
GAATCGTTGTAATGGTATCTGTAAAGTCTAAAGTCTGAGTCGTGATCGTTGTCACTGTCTCATCTTCACCACTCTCTGTAGCTGTATATTTATAGTCGGTATCGGTTAATGTCGATTCCGTATCAGTCAGTGTTTCATACTCTGTCTCAATAAGCGTAGTGGTACTTGTCGGTACCGTAAATTCAGTATCGGTTGTATCCATTGTCTCGGTAGGGACTGTCGTCGTAGTCGTATCAGGAATCGTTGTAATGGTATCTGTAAAGTCTAAAGTCTGAGTCGTGATCGTTGTCACTGTCTCATCTTCACCACTCTCTGTAGCTGTATATTTATAGTCGGTATCGGTTAATGTCGATTCCGTATCAGTAAAGTCACTATAGCTGTCTGTTGCAGTCGTTGGAACGGTATCCTCACCACTCTCAGTAGCGGTATATTCGTAATCAGTATCGGTTATTGTAGATTCAAATTCAGTGATATCACTAAATGATTGGGTCACTGTTGTCTCAACCGGAATGGTTACCGTATCTTCAGCTGTTACTATGTCAGTGAATGTATCTACAGCTGTTTCAGTATCAGGCAGTGTATCTGTGATGGTATCGACTTCAAGGGCGGTAATAGTTGCTAGACCTTGTCTATAGACATCAAAATTATCAGTAATAAGTCGAACACTAAAGTCAGATCCCAATTGTAAAGTATCAACATGACCATAGGCATTAGTACGAGCATCGTACTCCCCACCTTCAGTGGAGTTAGCTGCAGCACTACCACCTGCAGCAGTTTTTGCCAAATCGTCGATATTGATGTTACCTTCTAATAAGGCTTCTTGGATAGCAGCTATCTCTGCGTCGACATTTTGGGTACCCAGCAGACCAGTATTATCTCGATCTTGAACCTCATCTGAAGCATCAGTACTTTCAATACGCCCGATAACACTGGCATCAAGACGAAGATAGTCATCTGAAGTAATAGGGATAACACGATTATTGTCAAGAGCAATCTCTGCTGAGGCTCCATTTTTAGCAACGATAACATCACCTACTAAAAGAGGGTCTCCACTGTTTAGTTTGATGACATTTCCATCTCGTATAAGATCCACTGTACCATTATGAACTGTAACTTCACCGATAAAACTTAACATCTCAAATCCTTTTCCTGGATATAAGGTAAACCCTATCTAAGAGTTCACTATCTTTATAACAGTATAAAAGAATTACTAAGGCTTGTAAATACCCTATTGGTTGTAGGTTAAGGGTGTTTTCTTGTAAGTAGGATAGAATTAAAGGGTAATATCGACCTGAAAAAAGGTCGATATAAAGGTATGAAGAAGATTAAGGAAGAAGTTTTTCTTTTTCTATATCTTCTTTAGAATAGAAAATTTTGATTTCGACACGTCTGTTAAGAGCTCTTCTCTCTTCGGTCTCATTACTTGCTAAAGGTTGTGCCATGCCTTTCCAGCTTTCAACGATGCGTTTAGCGTCAATTCCTTTTTCTTTTAATACCTTTGAAACTGTCTGCGCACGATTTTTAGAGAGTTCTTTATTGTAGAGTTCTCCACCAAGATTACATGTATGCCCTTCAATGACTACTTTAGAGGTAGTGTTTCTTTTCATAAATGCATAGAGGGTGTCAACTTCTTTTAGACCTTTTTCATTAAGTTCGTAAGAATTAAGAGAAAATCCTGTTCGTAAGTCAAACTTAGTGGCACACCCTTTTTCATCAACTTCATAGCCTAATGGGGTATTTGGGCATTCATCTACAGGGTTAAGTACTCCATCTTGATCACTATCAAGAGGACAACCATCTTTATCTACAGGGACACCTTCTGGTGTATTAGGACATTTATCAAGATAATCACATACACCATCATTATCGCTGTCTAAACAGCAACCATCTTTATCGACTTTGACGCCTGATGGCGTATTTGGGCATTTATCTAATCTATTGACAACACCATCACGGTCATCGTCAGGTTCACACCCTGTGGTGTCAACAATAACATTATGTTCTGTGTTCTCACAATAATCCAGCTCATTAATAACACCGTCATTATCCAAGTCAGCATTAGCGTATGAGATAGAAACTATGACAAGTAAACCAGAGAAAACATGAAATAACTTCATAACGACTCCTTTTATAATGGGTGAAATGCATTAATTGCATCTTCCTAGGGTCAATATAACATTATTAATTACAAACAGTTCTTAAAATAAAATAAAATATTATTTTTTAGGTTTAAAATAATCTATATGTGGGGTTTTTCAGATTCATGAAGTGGTGGCCTGTCTCGGAATCGAACCAAGGACACAATGATTTTCAGTCATTTGCTCTACCGACTGAGCTAACAGGCCATGATAAAAAGTGCTATTAAAGTGGTGGCCTGTCTCGGAATCGAACCAAGGACACAATGATTTTCAGTCATTTGCTCTACCGACTGAGCTAACAGGCCATTTAATAGGGCGAAATTATAGTGAAGTACTTCTAAAAATCAGCTTAATTTATGGACTTCTTCTTTAAAAGTCTCACCACGTACCGCGTAAGAAGGAAACTGATCAAGACTGGATGCTGCTGGAGAGAGCAGGGCAACACTTTTTTGGGTATGAGAATAATGTATAGAATGGACAGCTTCTTGAAGCGTTTTACATGTAAGAAAAGGAATTGTGAACTCTAGTGCTAAAGCTGAGGTACGGTCTTGATTAGTACCAATTAAATAAAGTGTTACATGTAAGCTTTGAAGATGCTCAAATAGAGCTCTTAAATCGACGCCTTTGTCATCACCACCTAGAATTAAGTGTAGTTCTTTTTTTTGATACACTTTAAGGGCTTCGAGGGTGGCATCGATATTTGTTGCTTTGGTATCATTAACCCAGAGACGATCTCTTTTATCGTAAAACTCCTCTTGACGATGCGGATCCATAATAAAAGCGTTCATCTTTTCATAATCACAGCTATCAAAAAGGATTTTATCCATGCCCATAGCGATAACCGCATCAAGTAAAAAAGCACCTTGAAAACGAATTTTTTTAGTTTTAAAACCAAAATATTGCGCTAAATCATCAGCATCATCATAGAGAATTTTAAATCCTGAAGTCGGAATGTGAGCATATTTTCGCGGTAAAATAACCGCTTCTCCCTCTTGCATCTGCGCTAGGGGTTTGAGTTTATCGGCTTCATAGTTCTCAAAGCCACCATGCCAGTCAAGGTGATCAGGGGTTATGGGTAATACAACATAGATATTGGGTTTAGCCTGATGGGTATAATGGAGTGTGAAAGAGCTGGTTTCAAGAATCCATATCGAAGCCTTGGTATCAAGATCTGCTAGCGGTGTTCCGATATTACCACCTGCTTGGCTTCCTCTCTCTTTTAGTAGATGCTGCATCATCTGTGTTGTGGTGGTCTTGCCATTGGTTCCTGTAATCCAGATCGAAAAAGGCATCTCATTGGCAAAAAAATCGTATTCACTCATAAGATGTTGGGCTTTTTGAATTAAAGGATGTTGTGGCGGCATGCCGGGTGAGGGAATTTCAAGTGTTGAATAGCGAGGGTCGAATTCGGTGATAGGTTTCAAAAGATTACCACATTCATCTTTGAAAGGCTTCGTGACATGATCATCATAAAAGGTGCATGGACCCAACTTTTTAGCAATGGCTTTTGTGGTGATACCGTAACCAAAACAGCTAATTTTTTTCATCATTAACGTATCTTTAAAGAGATGAGCGCAAGAAGGTTTGAGAGCATTGCAATGATCCAAAATCTAACGATAATCTTATTCTCTGCCCAGTTTTTCATCTCAAAATGATGATGAATGGGTGCCATGAGAAAGATACGTTTTTTTCGAATCTTATAACTACCAATCTGCAAAATAACCGAGACGGTTTCAATGACAAAGATAGACCCAATAAGCAATAATAAGACTTCACTTTTACCTACTATGGCCATATAGGCAATAAAAGCTCCAATGGTCAAAGAGCCGCTGTCACCCATAAAGACTTCAGCAGGATGCGAGTTAAACCACAAAAATCCAACAAGGGCGCCAACGAGAGCTGCTCCCACGATAACAGCTTCGCCGACAGGAAAGTTAGGCATTAAAAGATACTTACTAAATCCAGCATGTCCAATAATATAGATGATAGCACTGAGTGAGATAAGTGCTGCAATAGAAGGGACGGTAGCTAAGCCATCGAGACCATCAGTTAGATTGACCGCATTGGACGTGGCAATGATGACAAGAGCCCAGAAAAATATCGCACCGATGTGCATATCAAAGAGAGGGTTTTTCATAAAAGGAAGGTAGAGTTCGCTGTTAAATGAAGCTATGTAATAGAGAAAAAATGTGACCAAGAGACTTGCGCCTATCTGCATCGCTAATTTTCCACGTGCACTAAGTCCAGCAAGATTCGCTTGGTTTTTAATCTTACCCCAATCATCAAAAAAACCGATGAGAGCAAAAAGTAAAAGTGTGAGCACGCCTCCTACAGCAAAAAGGTTGTCAAATTTTATGGTGAGTAGCGACGCAATAACAGTAGCACCAATAAAGACAATACCACCCATAGTCGGAGTTTTGGCTTTTTCTTTGTGCGCAGGTACATATTCGTTAATAGGTTGATGGCTAGATGATCGTATCGCCCAGCGAATAAACAGAGGCATAACAAAAAGCGTAATAAGGAGTGCGATAAAAAATGCGATACCCGCTCGTACGGTAATATACTGTAAAAGATTGATATCAAAATAGCTATAAAGATAATAAAGCATTAAAAAAAATTCCTTGAAAAATGAGTAAAAACTATATAAAGGCAGTTAAAAGTGACATTTTAATATAATTACGCCCAAATATACGTTAAAAATTATGATAACAAAGGATCTACTTTGGCTAAAAAAGCGATATTAATCATTACTGATGGAATAGGATATAGTGCTAAAACAGAGGCAAATGCCTTTTATAAGGCTCAAAAACCTACTTATGATAAGCTTTTTCATGAAGTACCACACTCTTTAATTGATACTTTTGGATTAAGTGTTGGGCTTCCTGAAGGACAGATGGGAAACTCTGAAGTGGGCCATATGAGTATTGGCAGTGGGCGTGTTTTATACCAAGATCTTGTGAAAATTTCATTAGCCCTGCAAGAAGGAACTTTAGCAGAGAATGAAGTTCTAGTAGAGTTGCTTGGTAGCTCAAAACGTCTGCACCTTATCGGTCTTATGAGTGATGGCGGTGTGCATTCACATATTGACCATATTATCGGCATTGCTGAAATTGCGGCAGAGGCAGGTAAAGAGGTCTGGTTACATCTTATTACTGATGGTCGTGACGTGTCACCAAAGTCAGCGAAGCTCTATCTTCAACAACTTGAAGCCCATGTGGGCGATAACATTAAGATTGCTAGTATTGGTGGACGCTTTTATACTATGGATCGTGATACGCGTTGGGAACGTGTAGAAAAAGGTTATGATGCTATTGTAAAAGCAGAACCTTGTAGTGAATACAGTGTGGGTGATTATATTGAAGATTCCTATGCTAAAGATGAAACCGATGAATTCATTGTTCCTACGGCGTTTAGCGGTTATGATGGATTTAAAGAAGGGGATGCTGTACTCACGGCAAACTTTAGAAGTGACCGTGTGCGTGAAATTGTTACCGCAATTGGTTCTGAAAGTTTTGATGGCTTTAAACGCGATTATATTCCACTAAATATTGCCACCATAACTGAATATGATAAAAGCTTTTCTTATCCTGTTCTTTTTAGAAAAGATGTACCAAAAAACACTTTGGCAGAAGTGATTTCAAATGCAGGATTGCGTCAACTTCACACGGCTGAAACTGAAAAATACGCTCACGTGACATTTTTCTTTAATGGCGGTATTGATGAACCTTATTTGAATGAAACCCGAGTACTTATTCCAAGCCCTGATGTAAAAACTTATGATTTGAAACCTGAGATGAGTGCACCAGAAGTTGGAGATGCGGTAAGAAAAGCTATGGATGACAGGCAAGACTTGATTATTGTAAACTTTGCTAATGGTGATATGGTAGGTCATACAGGAAATCTTGAAGCGGCAATGAAGGCTGTGGAAACTGTTGATGGTGAGTTAGGTAAAATTATTGAAAAAGCAAAAGCACAAGACTATGCTGTTGTCTTAACTTCAGATCATGGGAATTGTGAAGAGATGCGTGATGATCATGGTAACATGTTAACCAATCATACCGTAGGAAAAGTGTGGTGTTTTGTTATTGCTGATGGGGTAGAAAAAGTTGATGCAGGTGCTTTAAATAATGTTGCGCCAACACTCTTAAAACTCATGGATATAGAGATTCCAGATGAGATGGATCATGCTTTAATTTAAATGATTACATGTAAGAAAGGAAAGCGATGAAATTTAGTGGAAAAAATGTATTAGTAACCGGTTCAAGTCGTGGTATAGGCGCAGAAGTGGCTAAAGTTTTAGCTTCTTATGGTCTTAAAGTGTGGATCAATTATCGAAGTGGTGCTGATGCAGCAGATAGTGTTAAAGCAGAGATAGAAGCAGCTGGTGGTGAAGCAGCAGTCATTGGATTTGATGTTTCTGATGAAGCGGCATTTGTTGATGCTATCAAAACCATTATCGATAGTGATGGTGAATTTTCTTATTTGGTAAACAATGCAGGAATTACCAATGATAAGTTGGCGCTTCGTATGAAAACAGATGATTTTATGGGTGTTATCAATGCGAATTTAACATCAGCATTTATCGGGTGTCGTGAGTCGATGAAAGCGATGCGTAAAAAGAAATTTGGCTCGGTAGTGAATATTGCATCTATTGTTGGTGAAACGGGTAATGCGGGACAAACAAATTATGCGGCTTCAAAAGGTGGTGTCATTGCCATGACAAAGAGCTTTGCACTTGAGGCTGCAAGCAGTGGTATCCGTTATAATGCTGTGACACCTGGCTTTATTGCAACCGATATGACGAATGAACTCAGTGATGATATCAAAGCAGGTTTTACAGCAAAAGTTCCAATGGGTCGCTTTGGAAATCCAGTTGAAATTGCAGAAGCAACAGCTTTTTTACTCTCAGACCACGCGAGTTATATTACCGGTGAAACGCTCAAGGTTAATGGCGGAATGAATATGGCATAGTCACATATATCACAGAAACTTTTTTAAGCATTCTGTGATATAATTCCAATCATAATTTACTTAAAAAAAGAGGAGTTAGAGCATGGCACTAATCGACGATATCAAAGAAGTAGTAGTAGAACAGTTAAGTGTTAACCCAGATGAGGTCAAACCTGAGGCGAAATTTGTAGAAGATCTTGGTGCTGACAGCCTTGATGTTGTAGAACTTGTAATGGCATTAGAAGAGAAATTCGATATCGAAATTCCAGATGATGAAGCGGAAAAAATCGCTACAGTTCAAGACGTATTAACCTACATCGAAAATAAGTAAAACTCTATGCTAGGACCATTGTCCTGGTGTTTTTATTTTATTGTTAAGGTGCTAACAGCAAAATAAGTACATCACACAGGAGCATACGTGAGACGAGTAGTAGTTACTGGAATCGGCATGATAAATTCGGTCGGTCATGACAAAGAGAGTGCATTTAAGGCCATCTGTGATGGTGAATGTGGTATTGATACCATATCTATTTTTGATCCTGAAAAGTATTCAGTAAAGATTGCTGGTGAAGTTAAAGATTTTGATCCTGCCACTGTTATGGAACCTAAAGAGGTTAAAAAAGCAGATCGCTTTATTCACCTTGGACTCAAAGCAGCGCAAGAAGCGATGGCAGATGCAAAGATCACGGACGCGATTGATAAAGAGCGTTTTGGAATTAGTGCGGCCTCAGGTATTGGTGGTCTTCCCGCAATTGAGAAGAACTCTGTCATTATTGAAACTCGTGGTCCACGTCGTATCTCTCCATTTTTTATCCCATCAGCTTTGGTTAATATGTTGGGTGGATTTGTCTCTATAGAACATGGGCTTAAAGGACCTAACCTTTCTGCAGTGACGGCTTGTGCTGCGGGAACACACTCGGTTGCTGAAGCCGCAAAAACGATAATGTGTAATGGTGCAGAGCAGATGCTCGTGGTTGCTGCGGAATCAGCTGTGACAGGTGCGGGTGTTGGTGGTTTTGCTGCGATGAAAGCACTCTCAACACGCAATGATGAGCCTAAAAAAGCGTCCCGTCCTTTTGATGCGGATCGTGGTGGGTTTGTTATGGGTGAAGGTGCCGCTGCACTTGTTCTTGAAGAGTATGAGAGCGCGAAAGCTCGTGGCGCAAACATCTATGGTGAAGTTATTGGATTTGGTGAAAGTGGAGATGCTAATCATATTACTACACCAAGTCTAGATGGACCAGCACGTGCGATGAGAGCCGCTTATAAGATGGCGGGTGAGCCAAAAATTGATTATGTCAATGCTCACGGAACTTCAACGGCTATCAATGATCGCAATGAAACGGCTGCAGTTAAAGAGCTTTTTGGCGGCAAAGAGAATTGTCCTCCAATGAGTTCAATCAAGGGTCAAATTGGCCATTGTCTCGGTGCTGCAGGTGGTATTGAAGCGGTTACTTCTCTTATGGCAATGCGTGATGGCATTATTCCTCCAACGATCAACTATACGACACCAGACCCTGATTGTGATCTTGATTATGTTCCTAATAAGGCACGTAAAGCAGAACTTAACGTCGTTATGAGCAACTCTTTTGGTTTTGGCGGTACTAATGGTGTCGTTATTTTCAGAAAAATCTAAGAAGGCATTTTTTGGCTACGTATTTAGACTTTGAGAAAAAAATTCAGCAGATTCAAGAAGATATCGCTTTAGCAGAAGTGCGTCATGATAATCATGCTGTAGAAATTCTTCAAAAAGATCTTGATAAAGAGGTTGCAAAGACTTATGGCAATCTTTCTCCTTATCAAGAACTTCAGTTAGCACGCCATCAAGACCGTCCTTATGCTCTTGATTATGTGAATCTTATAATGAGTGATAAATACGAAATTCATGGAGATCGTCATTTTGCGGATGATAAGGCTATCGTCTGTTATTTAGGCTATATCGATGGTGAACGTGTCATGGTTATTGGGGAGCAAAAAGGTCGCGGTACTAAAAATAAACTTAAACGTAATTTTGGTATGCCTAATCCTGAAGGTTATCGTAAAGCACTTCGTGCGGCGCAAATGGCAGAAAAATTCGGGATTCCTGTTTTGATGCTCATTGACACTCCGGGTGCGTATCCTGGTTTGGGAGCAGAAGAGCGTAATCAGAGTGAAGCCATTGCTAAAAACTTACTTGAATTTTCTCGTTTAAATACAGAGACGGTATCTGTTGTTATTGGAGAAGGTGGAAGTGGTGGTGCCTTAGCCATTGGTGTTGCTGATCGTCTCGCGATGATGCGTTATTCTGTATTTAGTGTTATCTCCCCTGAAGGATGTTCAGCTATTTTGTGGAATGATCCATCTAAAGTTGAAGCGGCAACAAAAGCCTTGAAAATCACAAGTGCGGATCTTAAAGAGCTTGATCTGATAAATGATGTTATTGACGAGCCTTTGATCGGTGCTCACCGTGATAAAAAAGGTGCGGCAAAAGCCATTAAATCGTATTTCTTGTCATCGCTACAGACACTTCGTGAACTTAGTGATGAAGAGCGGATGAGTCAACGCTATGAGCGTCTTGTAAGTATTGGAGAATTTGAAGAAAAAGTTTAATTTTCAGGCTTCTCTTCTACTTTATAGGCGGGATCAAATTTTGGGCGTTTTAATCGTGATGCCTCTTTAGAAAACCTCACTAAATCCTCAGCACTCTTTACCTCTTTGGGTACAAAATCAAATACATGTTTAAAAAGTTTTGCTGCTGTTATGGCATCAGAGAGGGCTCTGTGGTGTGTTGCATCTTTATAAAGTTCGAGTTGATCGTTTAGGTACGATAATCCATAACGGTATGAGGTAATCGTTCGCTCTGCTAAATCAATGGTGCAGAGTTTACGATTTAAAAGCTTTTCATAGCCACAGCGTTCCATCATCGCTGAAATAAAGTTATAATCAAACTTGACAGCATGGGCTACGAAAATATCAGTTCCTAAAAAAAGACGAAATTCAGCCATGACTTCACTTAACTCAGGTGCATCTTGTGTCATTTCAACATCAATACCAGTAATTTCAGTGATATGAGAAGAGATCTCATTGCATTTAACAAGAGATTCGTAGCGATCAATTACGGTATGATTTTGAACTTTTACTGCGCCGATCTCAATGACTTGATGTTTATCACTTCGTGATCCATTGGTTTCAATATCAACAATACAAAAAACTGCATCATCAATAGGAATACGTGTTGTTGCAAAGCGGTAGTGATTGTCATCATGTAGTTCAATCTCAAGACCTTGGGCTAAAAAAAGTTCACGCTGGAGTTGAGAATAGGAGTTCTCAAAAAGTACCTTGGGTACGCCTTTGTTAGAAAGAAGTCGAAGCGTTTTAGCATTTATTGGCATGGGATAGCTTTTTGGATAAATTGGGATACTTTCGTAGAGTCTTTAATGCCTTTGGCTTTCTCTACGCCACTGCTGACATCAACACCATAGAATCCATACTTACATGTAAGAGCGACGTTACTTGGCGTGAGACCTCCTGCAAGAATGATTTTAGAACAATCTATATCATTAAACCATTCGATATTTAACTGTTTTCCCATGCCACCATAGGCTTCACAATAGGCATCTATAAGTCGATATTCATTCTCATAAAGATGAATGTCTTCTTTTTTTTGGGCACGTATAACACGGATAAAAGGATGATCTAGTGCTTTGTAAAGGTCAGTATCAGCTTCAAAATGAATCTGAGATAAGGTAATAGAAGATTCTTTGGCAATAGCATTGATTGTCATAGCATCTTCATTAACAAAAAGTCCGACTTTCTCTACAAAAGGAGGGAGTTGATTGATGATTTTTTTTGCATCTTGAGGAGTAATATATCGCGGTGATGGCTTATAAAAAACAAATCCAAGGGCATGAGCACCAGATGCTATAGCATCAAGCGCGTCAGCTAAACTTGTGATACCGCAAATTTTAACTCTCATACGTGCAAGCTATCAATCGCTTCTTTAAAGCTCTCATGCTTGAATACATAGCTACCAGCGACACAGACATCAACTCCGGCCTCTTTAAGCATCTCAATATTTTTATCGTTGACACCACCATCGATCTCAATAAGACAATCAGGATTAATGCGATCACGTAAAACTTTGAGACGTCTGATTTTCTCGACAACAGTTGGTATAAAACTCTGTCCACCAAAACCAGGATTAACACTCATAACAAGTATCATATCTAAATCACCAAGTAGATACTCAATGGCTTCAGGAGGTGTGTGTGGATTTAAAACAAGAGCGGGACGAATACCTAAAGATCTAATATACTGCACAAGACGATGAGGATTTTTCTCCTCTTCAATATGAAAAGAGATAAATTCAGGTTTTAAGGGAGCAAAAAGATCAACAAAAAAAGTGTTGTTCTCTACCATGAGATGTATATCAAGAGGTTTTGTTGCTGCTTTGGCAACAGCGGATACGACAACCGGCCCAATAGTAAGATTGGGTACAAAATGGCCATCCATAACATCAATATGAACAAAGTCACATCCCGCCTCGCAGATGGCCTTGACATCACGTTCAAGATTACCAAAGTCTGCAGATAAGATACTAGGAGCTACGAGCATAGGTGTTTGCCTTAAATTTTTTTGTAATTTTACCGAGTTAAAAAGAATACAAACTTATCATTATCAAAATTAAGGTCAACTTGAACCCCTTTTTTATCTTGAATCATTTCAAGAAGGTCACTGACGTTGATATACGTTCGTGGAAGCGTGATGTCTACAGAGATACTGTTTTCACTTAAAAGAGATTTGACGCGACCTCCAATGATGTTGACAAATTCTGCTAGAGCATCAAGAATCGCTTCCATATCATCAGTCTCTTCTCCAATGAGAAGCTCGCAGGTCTTTTTAGCAATCTCTTTGGGAAAAACAAGCAAAACCATACCATCCATATCTCCATAAAAACCGATAGAACTAGCAATCTTGTCATCACTGTCTTTGATAGAGAGTTGATCAATGTTAGCTGCCTCTTTGTTCGCTTTAGCATTGGTCATCATCTCTATAGTAGAGACGGTGGCATCAATAAATCGTGGTAGCTCATTGACGATGACTTTATTAATAGCGCGTTTTTGCTTGATAGTAGCAGCGCTACTCGCACCGAGATCATTGAGGACATCTTTATCTTTTAAAATATCATCCATCTGATCAAAAAACATGATTCCAGAATCTTCTAAGTCATCTTTAAATTTTGTAGGAGTTTTTTCAAAGGTTAGGCCTACAAAGCAGAGCGTAGCGTTGTACTCTGCTGCTGCTGATGCAAGTCTAGCAAAGAAGTTAAGTGCGTGAATGTTCATAGAAATGACTTTATACGCATCAAAGATAAAAAGACGAAAACCGACATTTAAAGAGTTAGTGTGGTACTGTAGATTAAAGCTATCTGATATCTCTGCATCGAGGAAATTTGATACCGTGTAGATGATGGCATTCCCTGTGACACGTGTAGCTATCTTCTGTCCAAATAGCCCTAAAAAAGTGTCTTCTACAATAGCGAAATAAGCATCTTTGTTCTGTTTTTTCTCTTCAAACTCTTTTTTTGATTGTGCAATGACAGGATTATGCCCATAATCAAATAACTCAATGGCCATGGCAGAACGTTGAGAAGCATCATCATTATAGACTAAAACAGCGTGTGCTTCATCTCTGTTATTTGATGCAAAAAGAGTGGCAATTTTTTGAGTGCGAAAGAGTGAAAAATTGACATTACCATCATAAAACTTCATAATAGCGTGATATTTTTTATGATCATAATCACAAAAACCTACGACAATACGCATCTTATTACGAAGATTGATAAGAAGCTTAACAAAGACATCGAGACCATTTTTATTAAAAAAGATAACTTTTTTAAGTGATACAACAATCATGTCAACCTTAAGCTGCTCAGTCGCTTTGATATCATCAAGTGTCAAAAAAACAGGCGTATTGATTCCATCCAGGAAGCCTTGGGGATTAAAAATACCAATACGATCTTTTACTATTGCTCTCATGAATCCTCCAGTAGGCTTGAAAAATCTTCGTAAATATCTTGAACATACTCGACGTGGAAATCAACAAAATCATTTAGGCCTGCATCTATGTATACGCCTTGGCTTAGGGTATGAAATAGCTGCAGATGCATCCATTGACCTAGAAGGTTGATTTGTGTATCTTCTGAAGGCTTAATGCCCGATGCTGCTTGAATGATCTGAGGTATCATTTCTGGATATTCCCAAGCCACTGCGATTTTTTCACTCACATCAAAAAGATCAACGCCACCGAGTCGTTGTAAAATCGTATTGTAATCGAGTGCTTTGACAGAACGCAGTAGATTCACATCATCTTGATGGGCTTTAAAAAGTGCTTCGCAGACAATAATACTTGCAGGAAGAAGGGTGATCGCACTTGAAATATCTTTATCGTCTATATTGAGATGTGCCAATACTTTTTTCCATCGCATACTGAGTTGGGCTTGCAGATCATAAAAAAGTGCTTGATTAAGCTTAAAAAGCTCCCATTTAGAAGGAGAAAGCAAGGAGAGCATGTAGCTATATAAAACTTGTTTAGCCCCTGAGGTTCCTAAAATACCAAAAATCTGGGAAAGATCATGGACCTCATTGCGAAAACCATAAATAGGCTTATTCACCAAAGTCGTTAGATATTTACTCAGTGCTGGGTCTTGCGCTGCAGTTTTAGCCGCCTTAGTTAGCTCTCCTTGGTCAACAAAATTGATAGTAGCTTTTAAAATAGCTGGAGTTGGAGGAATCTTTTGTATAAATTTTTCAATCTCTTCTGATGTTATCACGGACACGTCTTTGAATTAAAATTTAATACATTCTATCGCTTAAGAGATAAAGCAACCTTTAAAGAGTTCGCTATAATAGTGAAACTGAATAATAAGTGAATCTAACTAGAAATTTTTATACAAAGATTAAGATAATATTTTGTTTTTTAGGATATAATTCGCCACAAAATTTTACGCAAGGAGCTCGAATATGGCTAGAAAATGTGCTGTAAGTGGCAA
>JAYEGP010000295.1:0-1571 GCA_034659135.1 Campylobacterota bacterium | reverse complement strand
TTTTGACATCCTTCTCTCTTTTATAACACTCTACTTAGCTTACGCCTTACGTTTTAATTTTGAGATACCCTCTGGTTTTATCAACTCCTTTTTTATTGCGTTTAGTGTACTTCTTCCCTTAAAACTCTTTTTTTTATGGAGACTCAAACTCTACTTTGTGGTGTGGCGATTTTTTTCCCTTAGTGATGGCCAGAACCTACTGAAAGCCCATCTTTACATGTACGCAAGTTTTACCCTGATTTTTCTTCTGTTTCCATCTCTCTTTGAGCCCTTCCCTCGAAGTGTCATCATCATCGACTTTGCACTTTCACTTCTTTTTTTAGGCTCTCTTCGTATTTTTAAACGCCTTTTAATTGAAAAATCTATCACTAGTTCCATTAAAAAGACAATTATTATCGGTGCCAATGCACAAACTGCATCTATTATTAAGAGTGCGCTCAATCAAGATATTGCTTACTATCCTGTATGTATTGTGACATCAAGCCCTGAAGAAGAGAGCGCTGTAGGAACCTATATAAACAGTATTAAAGTACATAAGATGGAAGAGCTTGAAGATCTTATTAAAATTCATGAGGTAGAAGCTGCTATTATCACCGCAAAACTCGATACACCAGCCTATCAGTCTCTCTTTGACACGCTAAGCCATTCGGGTATCAATGAGATCAAAAAGAGTAAAATACTTGGTGATCAGCATGAAAAACTACTTGATCTTTCCATCGAAGACCTCTTAGCACGTTATCCTAAAGATCTTGATAGCACCAAGATTGCCTCATTTATCAAAGAAAAATGTGTACTCATTACGGGAGCTGGTGGGAGTATCGGTAGTGAAATTGCACTACAATGTGAATACTTTGGAGCAAAATCACTCATACTGCTTGATCACAGTGAGTTTAACCTCTATCAGATCGGTGAGAAACTTCCTCATACTACACTTAAACTATGCTCCGTTTTAGATAATGATGCACTTGAAAGCCTATTCAAGAGTAACTCTGTCGACATTGTTATTCATGCAGCAGCATACAAACACGTACCTCTTTGTGAATTGAACCAAAAAAATGCGATTGAGAACAATGTACTTGGCACGAAAAATGTCATTGACTATAGTATCGCACATAACATCTCTAAGGTTGTCATCATCTCGACTGATAAAGCCGTACGACCAAGCAATGTTATGGGTACGACAAAACGTATTGGAGAGCTCTATGCTCAAAATGTCGATTCCCAAAATACTGAAATTGTAGCGGTACGTTTTGGTAATGTTCTGGGATCAAGTGGTAGTGTCATTCCTAAATTTAAATCTCAAATCGAAAATGGCGGTCCCATAACCGTCACTCATCCAGAAATCACTCGCTACTTTATGATGATACCTGAGGCTTGTCAACTGGTTCTTCAAGCTGCGTCCATTGCAAAAGGTGGTGAGCTTTTTATTTTAGATATGGGAGAAAGCATTAAAATTGTCGATTTAGCCTCACAAATGATTAAGCTTTATGGAAAAGAGAAAGAGATAGAGATAGTATTTAGTGGATTACGTCCAGGAGAGAAACTCTATGAAGAGCTCTTAATCGATGAGA
>JAYEGP010000294.1:1902-8577 GCA_034659135.1 Campylobacterota bacterium | reverse complement strand
AGTGTGTCAGCATCAAATTTTTTTAATACAAGATAGTCGTGTTGATGCAAGTACTCATAAATCTCTTTTTGATTGTCAGCCGTCTTAATAGCAACAAAAGGAAGCTCCATATAGAGAATTTCATTGATCGTGACACTCGGTGTGGCTATTGCAAAGTCGGCTTCGTGCATCAGTTTAGCTATCTGAGAACTGTTTACATGTAAGGTGACGTCTGTTTTGTTTTTTATGTAGTTTTTAAGTTCATTAAGGTGTTGATTGGCAGTGGTGGTGACAACATGGGCGTGAATGTTGTTAAAACCTTCTAAAACTTTTAAGATATTGATGTTTTGATTGGAGTGATCGGCACCACCCATGGCAATGAGAACATTTTTTACATGTAAAGAGCTTGCCTTAGGCTTCTGCTTTTGTACAATAAACTCATCTCTTAGCAAGGTATAGTCTGATCCACACCGAACTTCACACTCAGGGGGAACTAAATCTTTGTAACGCGCTGCGTCAGCTGAGATATTGTGATTAAGCAAGATGTCACAATGATGTTTTTCGTAGGTGTCATCAAGAACAAATATTTTGATATCTGTTTTGTCTTTAATGAATTTTTCGTACTCATAATCTATGGCGTAATTATCAATAATAAGCAGATCAATAGCGTGCTTTTCTATAAGCTCTAAGAGCGCCTCTTTTGCATTTGAATGTAGGATTTCTATCGTGTAGTCGGCTTCTTGTATCTTATGGTTGATATTTCCATCAAGTGCTTGCGTAGCAAAAATAATAGTACTATCTGGGAATGTCTTAGCTAAAACTAAATCACGCATGATGTGACCGGTTCCGATCGTTGAGGATGAATCTGAACGGATAATAATGCATTTATTTACTGTTTCTTGATATAACTTTGAATTACTTCGCTGCTTCTTTTGAGAAGTCATGCATCCCCCACTTTTTTTGAGTGTGGGGTAATATCTAGCATCTCTTGAATATCAGAATTTATACTTTCGTATAACTTTTCCGCTCTTTGCCAATCTTCCATGGTATCGATATCTTGCACCAAATGCCGTGGTAAAATGATGGGAATACTGTCCTTGCCAAACATAATCTCTTGTGATTTTTTACCGACACGTTTCCAGTAAAATTGACCCGCATCTTGATAGGCCTCTTCTAAATCTTGCGAACGTGTCAAGAAATGTTCGGGGGTAAACATCTCGCATCGACCTTTAGGTGTGACTTTAAAGGTTCGCTGAATAGGAAAAGGCATGGAGGTGACAGAGAAGGCATTAATAGCATCCGAGTGACTCAGTTTTTCAAATCCCTCTTTGAGGTACTCTGCTTGAAGCAGTGGCGCCGTAGCATAGATCATGCAGGCAAAATCAATCCCATCCATTTTAGAGATAGCATCTTCAAAGACATCCATACTAGAGCTGTAATCATCACTCAAAGAATCCTCTCTCATAAAAGGAACGTCGGCGCCATATTCTCTCGCAATAGAGGCAATCTCCTCATCATCCGTAGAGACAATGACGCGATCAAAAAGCTCAGATTTCAAAGCAACTTCAATAGAGTAAGCGATGAGCGGTTTGCCGTGAAAGATCTTAATGTTTTTTCGAGGGATACGTTTGCTTCCACCACGTGCAGGAATAATAGCGACATTCATAAGCCACATCCTCTAAGATGATACGAATCAAGAATCTCTAAAAGTGTGTCAGCAATATACCTGGCATCATCAAGAGTCATTTTTTGATGGCAGGGAAGGGAGAGTTCACTTTTATAAAAATCCTCGCTTACATGTAAGGATTGTGTCCCGTAGCGTTTTTCATAAAAGCTATTTTTATAAAGCGGTTTATAATGCACTTGAACACCAATGCCCTTTACATGTAAGGCTCTGTAGATATCTTCTTTAGGACAGTGCAGTACCGGTGAGAGAACAATGGGATAGAGGTGGTGTGAGCTTTTAATATGATCTTCAATCGCAACAGGAGTGAAGAGTTTATGGTTTTTAAAGCGTTCATCATAGTATCGTGCGATAATATCTCTTTTTTCAATGAAATGATCGACTTTTTTAAGCTGGCTACGCCCAAGAGCCGCGGCAAAATCGGTTAAGCGGTAGTTGTGCCCCATCTGCACCATATCAGAGCTCCATAACTGCTTTTTTACCATGCCGTGAGAGCGAAAGAGACGGAGTTTTTGAGCATAGGCATCACTGTTGGTAACAACACAGCCCCCTTCGCCCGTAGTAAAAGGTTTAATAGCATGAAAACTAAAGACAGTCATATCCGCAAATGAGCCCACTTTTTTATTCTTATATTCAGCGCCAAAAGCGTGGCAGGCATCATCAATTACTAAAAGCTTGTGCTTTTTTGCGATGTCTTGTATCGTCTCTATCTCAACACTTTTACCTGCAAAATCAACAGGGACAATGGCCTTGGTTTGAGGTGTGATAAGAGGTTCAATAAATCGCTCATCGATATTTCCATCGAGTTTCACATCACAAAAAACAGGTTTTGCTCCAAGTTCAATCGCCATATTTGAGGTAGCTACAAAGGTGATGGGTGTAGTGATGATCTCATCATCCTTGCCAATACCGGCACTGTGGTAGGCTCCATGAAGGGCAGAGGTGGCAGAGTTAAAAGTGATGGCATGTTTCACACCGATATAGGCGGCTATCTCTCTCTCAAACGCTTCAACCTCACTACCCTGCGTGAGATGAGAGCCCCGTAAGACATCATTTAGGGCTTGGATATCGTCTTCGTCGATACTTTGAGTGGAGTAGGGAATCACTGCGTCTCTTTATCACTCAGAGCAATCTTATCAAGAAGATCTTGATGGCTCATCCAGATATCATTGTCGCGTGAGTTATATTCAAAACCGACTTCCACACTTTTTCCCACTTCGCCTAATTTATTAGTGGTATATTTTATCGGCTCTGAAAAGGTAATCGTAGGTTTAATCACAAAATGATCATCAAACTCTAAAGTAATATGCGAATCATCTTCAGGACACATAATCTCATGAAGCTTTTCGCCGGGACGAATGCCTATCACTTTCTGTTTTAAGTCGGGCGCAAGGGCTGTTGCCATCTCCGTCATTTTCATAGAAGGAATTTTTGGGATATAGGTCTCCCCTCCTTGCATACGTTCAAAGTTTTTCAGAACAAAATCAACACCCTCTTGCAGTGTGATCCAAAACCGTGTCATATGTTCATCAGTAATGGGCAGTTCTGTCGCCCCTTCGGCAATCAGTTTTTTAAAAAAAGGAACCACCGAACCGCGTGAACCTAAAACATTGCCATAACGGACTACGGAGAATTGGATGTCATGATCACCGGTGATATTATTGGCAGCTACAAAGAGTTTATCAGAGACGAGTTTTGATGCGCCATAAAGATTAATAGGTGCGGCCGCCTTATCTGTTGAGAGCGCAATGATTTTTTTAACCCCATGTTTCAGACAGGCATCAATAACATTTTGGGCGCCATCAACATTGGTTTTAATACACTCCATAGGATTATACTCAGCAATAGGAACATGTTTGAGTGCTGCGGCATGGACAACGAAGTCGACGCCATTCATCGCTTTGTCTAAGCGGGAATAATCACGAACATCACCAATAAAATAGCGCATACATTTTGCATTATATTTTTGTGCCATTTCGTACTGTTTGAGTTCATCACGAGAGTAGATAATAATTTTGTTAGCTTGATAACGTTGAAGCAGTGTACGAACAAACTGTTTTCCAAAGCTTCCGGTACCACCGGTGATAAGTATATTTTTGCCATTAAACATTGTCTATCCTCGTACAGAACTATCTTGTCTTTGTCGTTTTAAAGCAAAAAGAGTGCCATCTAATTATTAGACTAGTTATATATATCTTTTCTATGCCTCACTCTATACACTGTGATCGTATTATCTTGTATATCAAACAATGCTCTGTAGTCTCCAACTCTCAATCGGTACGGAGGTATGAAGTTAGTGAGTTTTTTGAGGTTTGCTACTTTGGGGAAATCTTTTAAGTTCTCTATTTTTGAAAATATTTTTGAGGCTTCTAGCTTGTCAATTTTTGATAGATCTTTAATCGCTTTATCATTAAGTTTAACAAGCATTAAAGGCCTAGTTTTTCTTTCGCTTCTTCTATGGAATAACTTTTATTATTTTCGTTTTTTGTTTCTTGTATATCTAAGTAATCTGAACTATCTTTTTCTATGTTTTCGATATCCAATATATCATTTTGAAATCTGATGGTATCAATCATTTCGTTTTTTAAGTTATCAATGATAGTTAAAAAGTCATTGAGCTTATCATCTTGAATGTCAAGCTGTACTGTTTTCATTTTTGAACCACCTTTATTGATATTTTACATTTTAGCATACATTCAATATTTTGAGAATTAATTTACTGATTGGTATCAAACTTTGAAGTGCTATGTGATTGTGCTGATTGCATGAATTCAATATTTTTTTTGAGCTTATTTTTTGTTTTTAGAATATCGTTTTGAGACGCTTTGATTAAGGTGGTCGCTTCTTTGATAAGATACAGTGCTTCTTTCATGTTTTCAATACTCTCAAACTCAGGTGTACTCCGTATCAGTGCATCAATCTCCTCAATATTTCGCTCTGCTATTGCAATTTTAAATGCTTTGATCCACAAGGGGTTATCCTTGTGCTGCGGCAAGTGCCATATCTATCTGTTGGATTAAAGCATTCGATTGGTTATTAAGTCGGCTTATAATGGCGTCATAAGCGATAAAACGTGATGCCATGGTGTCGTAGCGAGTGTTGAGTAGATCAAGCGCTTTTGTGTACTCTTCTTGAAGTGATGTTACACTGCTGCTTGATGCGGTGGTTAAGGTGTCCATGAAGCCACTACTGCCTACATAGCCCTCAAGCAGGTTGTTAAGTGTACTAAAGACACCATCAACCTCGCTAGTACCACTAAAAAAGAGTTCAGCGGCATCAGTGTCCGCATCAAATTTTGTATCAAACTCTGTCTGATTAAAGCTCATTGTGCCGTCTTGATTGAGACTGATACCAAACTGTGCTAGTGAATCGCCATTACTGTTCACAGAGGTGATGACTCTTGTGATCTCTCTACCAATATTTTTAATGGTGTTGTCTCCATTAAAAATACCCACCTTACCGGCATCAACATCAGTCAATGTCATATCATCAAGTTGTTTCATCAGAGTGTTGTAGCTTGTTGCAAGCCCACTGAGCTCATCGGCTACTTTTTGGGTATCTTGGCTAATAGCGATGTTGGCACTCTCGCCCTCTTTAAGGAGCTCGACAGTGAGGCCTAGCTGTATATCCGTGATGGTATTACTGCTTCGTGTCATGGTAATGCCGTTGAATTTAAAAGAAGAATCAACGCCATCTTGGATGACTTGCATATCTCCATTAACAGCAGTTCCCGCTGCATTTAAAAGATTGGCATCAAGTCCAGTCCCTAGGTCTGTCACTGTTATCGCCTGATCTTGTGTACCCTCTTTGGGAGTGAGTACCATGCGATAGTCATTATCAGCATATTTAACAACACTTGCAGAGACGATACTATTGAGAGTCGTGTCATTATTAATACTATCAGCGATACTTTGAATGGTAGAACTGTCCGTATAATCAACTTGATAATGCGTACCATTAATTTCAATATCCATTTGACCTGTTGCTGATGCCGCGTCCGCTGTAGCTGTTGCAAAAGTTCCCGAAACCTGAGCATCGCTAAGAAGCTTATTGTCAAGATTTCCACTGATATCAGTGAGACTGATGACTTGGTCGTTTCCTGTGTTATCAGAAGTGATGACGAGGCTAAAAGCGCTATCACCCGTTTGTAAAACTGAGGCGGTGACATTATCGCCCGCTGCATCATTAATCGCCTTTTTTAACTCTTCAAGTGTTGTGTCTGCCTCATAGTCAATGGTATGATTGGTGCCATTTATATTAAGGTTAAGCGAACCAATACCAGAGCTTACGGATGCGGTTTCAGAACTAAATTCACCCGATTGTTGGACATTGCTTTTTGCTAAAGTTGTGACATCTAAAGAGAACGATTGGATGCTAACACCCGCTTCGGCGGTCACGTTCACTCCGTCGTTGTTACCCGATACGCTTCGTTCTTGATAAAGTACATCATAATCAAGTGCATCAACATTGGATTGGAACGAGGTAAGCAGAGAGTCTAAGAGGTCTAAGGCTTGGCCTTTTTGTTGCTGCAAGGCGATGGAGTTTTCTATCGGTGTTACGATATTTGATCTATCATTTTCTTTTAGTTGATCAAGCAGATCTGATGTTAATACGCCTGAACCAATACCGAGTGAATTAATTGTCCCAGCCATGATAAATCCTTCTAATTTATTTCTTACATGTAATATCGGCTAAAGTGATTATTTTTTAACAATCCCAAAACGCTGAGGTCTTATGGTGTATTCAGTAACGGCGACCCCGGTTCGCATACTGAGTATCTGCTCGATGGCGTCAGCGATATCTTCATCTTCGAGACGACTCTCTTTATGATCACCCGGTTCAAACCGTAAGGCATCAAAAAATGGGGTGTCTGTCATGTCAGGATTGATGGTGACAACGGTGAGATCACTTTTACGCACCTCTTCAAAGAGACTGGCTCCAAAGGCTCGAAGACCTGCTTTCGTAGCACTGTAGAGTGCTGCAAATTTACTAGAGCGTGTGGCCTCAATAGA
>JAYEGP010000294.1:0-1802 GCA_034659135.1 Campylobacterota bacterium | reverse complement strand
AAAGAGGGCGTGTGATGCTCATAGGCTTGGGTAATGGCTTGCGGTGAAAGTGTCCAAGCTAAAACAAGCTGTTTGGAAGGTGTGAGTGCTTCAATGGCTCTAAAATTCGCACTTTTAGTTCGTATCTCTAGGTGGAGGTTGGGATGTTTTTTGGAAAAATTTATCCACGCTTGAGTCTGTCCCGTCAGCTTTTCCACCGCCAAAGTGTCGGTGTCGTAAGAGATAGCGACAAGCGTGGGCTTATCAAGATAAGGAATAACTGCATCAAAAAAGTCTTCAAGATTGACAAATAACACCGTGTTAGCCGAGTTATACATGCCTTGAAGGTAGCAGTAATCACAATCATAGAGACAACCTAGAAGTGATGGGGTATAAAAAAAGTTTTCGTAATCAAAACCGTCACTATAAAAAGAGCCCTCATAAAGAAAAGGGGTCTCTTTTTTAGCAAGGATGAGGTTTTTACTACGAGATTGGGCACGAAAACTCTGCCCTTGGCGGTTGAAGATATCTTTATAGTGTTCAATAATAATGATGTGTGATTTTTCAAAACGTGCCATGATGCGCTGGGCTCTAGGATCTTCAAGTATCGATCTTTCCACATAAACATGTGAGAAGAGATCACAGGTAGAGGGTGCTGATAAGCTCTTCAAAGGCTTCTCCTCGCTTTTTTTTATGGTGTAAATCTGCGGTTTCAAAAAGTTTGTGTTCTAAGGGACATCTCTTTTTAAGTCTAAAATAGTGCAGGGCATCATCAAGTTGGGATTGTTGAGATTTTGTCAATTGCGATTTGAAAGCTTTTATAAGGGATTGCTCCTCTTGCGTGTAAAGGGGATTCTCGTTAAAAAGATGATGTGATGCATGGATAAGGGTTTCAATTTGTGGTATTTTTGCAGCGATAAGTGCTATAGCATCCTCTTTATTGACACGTTTGGGTTCAAAATGATCTGAGACAATTTTGATAAAAAGCAGTTGATGCAGTTGCATAAATCGTGAGGCGACTTTAAAGATTGGGTAGGCCTCCATATCGACAGGTTGCTCTATAGATGTCGATTGCGCCTCATTGACAGTTATGAGATCGCTCTCCTCAAAAGGGTGTGAGAGTAAGATATCGGGGTAATAGCTATGAGTTTGGTGCATGATCTTATGGATGATGAGCATGCTCCCTATCTTATAGCGTGTGGGTGCACCACAGATACCGATATTGATTAAAAGATCATGCGCATTAGCCTTGCGATAGGCTAACAGTGCTGCCGTTGCGATCATGGCATTCTCATATCCGCTTTGTGTCACAGCAAGTAAAATCTCTTCGTTTTCATAAAGAGCAAAAGGGAGGGTCTCAATGCGCTTAAGTTTATAGCGATCTAAAAAAGGTCGTGCTTCAGCATGCAAAGCCGTAATGATATAGGTCATAGCGTATTTTATCGTACTTTCATCTTCTTCGAGGTAGACTTAGTTATAAATTATTAAGGTTATTTATGAATATTCCAGATTATTCGACATTGAGTATAGCGTCTATGGCAGCAGATATCGGGTTGAAGCCTAAGCACATTCCTATGTTAGTTGAAAGTTATCTTGAAGAGAGTGAAGAGATATTAACACGTTTGGAAGAAGCTATCCGTGTTAAAGATTATGAATCTATCAATCACAATGCACACTCTATTAAAGGCAGTTCGGGGAATTTACATTTTAATGAAATCTATGAGATGGCAAAGTCGATGGAGTTGGCAGGAAAAAATTCGGATGCGTCCTTCGCTTATGCAGAGGTGTTGGAGTGTATGAAAAAAGGGATTGCAACTATTTCA
>JAYEGP010000293.1:0-1619 GCA_034659135.1 Campylobacterota bacterium | reverse complement strand
ATAGCTGATCCCACCATCATATACGCACTTAGCTCCATTCCTTTGGTCATCCATCCACAGCAGATAAATCCGAGTTGCGGATCAGGTTCACGCCAGAACTCGGCGAGAAATCGCATCGCTCCGTACATAAAACCGTAAACTAAAATAAGTTCACCTTCATAATGCTTATGTTTACGATACATAAAAAGTACCAAAAAGACCACCACTCCTTCAAGTAGTGCTTCATAAAGTTGAGAGGGGTGACGTAAGACGCCATCTACATAGATGCCGATAGGAGACTCTGTCACACGTCCCACCAACTCTTGATTAAGAAAATTTCCAATACGACCAAAAACATAACCCACGGGAACCGCGATGACAGCAATGTCTAAAATACGCCATATCGGTGCTTTGGAAACATAATAATAGGTAAAAGAGCCCACAAAAAAACCGATAACCGCACCATGAAAGCTCATCCCGCGAATACCGACAAACTCTCCATTGGAAAAAGGGTTAAACACTTGCCATGGTGCCATGAGATACTCTATTGCATTGGGATCATAAAAGACGATGTAGCCGATGCGTGCTCCTAAAATGACACCAATCTCAACATAGATAAAATAGTCATCTAACTGTTTTTGTGTCACATCTTCTGCATCGTAATTGGCAATCCACTTTCCAGCGTAAAGCGCCGTTAACAGTGCAAGGACGTACATCAAGCCATACCAATGGACTGGAAGTCCAAAAAGATTAACGGCTACAGGGTCAAACTGCTCATAGATATGATTCCAAAATTCCATTTCATTCCTATTTTTTAAAGATTATATAGCATTGCACCCCAAGAGTACTTACTCGTTCCTCACGGCACATGAAACGCGAAATTTATCATTCAAATTACTTGGCAAATAGAGCGTTTGAAAACTCCGTAAGCGTGCATCTTCACACAAAAGTTTAAGAGTCTCTTCATTCTCATAACGTTCGTTATATTCAGCATTAAAAACAGCTTTTCCAGCCTGAATAAAAGGTTCAAGAAGTTCACATTCATCATATTCATGACACTGTTCGTTTACTGCAAAATCGAAATACTCAATAAGCGTGCCAATCTGACCCAGATCATTTTTCAAAGCGATAGAGAGATCTCTTTCATGCGCTGACTCTGCCAAAAAAATATTATACGCCAATTGGTCATTTGCATCAAAATCAAATCCAGGGTTATTGGTATAGCCATCGACATTATCAGGTTCTACACCATCACACCCTTTTGTTTTTGCTAAGTCTAAACGCTCACGCATAATGGCGTGAATCTCCTCATTTCGGATATCCAGCCAACGTTCTCCAGGCCATCCTGAAAGATCATTACCCAAAGCTTCTTGCGGAAAATCTAAGGCATCCTCACGCCACTCTTCATAAGAGCCTGCTGAGAAGTAGCAGATAACCTTTATGCCTCTAGCATGTAGGTCATCGATAGTACTTTGAGGGGTATCAAAAAGATCAATATCATAAAGATCAACCTCATAACTTGTGTTGATGGCACCACTAAGCTGCCACTGCCATGTCGTCGATACACTGGGTTGATACCACGACAATGATGATGAACTGCTTGACGATGACGAACTGCTTGACGATGATACACTTGAAGA
>JAYEGP010000292.1:0-8627 GCA_034659135.1 Campylobacterota bacterium | reverse complement strand
CATGTTGATGGTGGTTTTGTCTATCAAGATGCTGATAAAGTAGGTGATGATGAGGTTAAAAATGCGAAACTCGTTACGACAAGAAAAGCGAGTGAGCAAGAACTCAAAGATGCAGAGATCGCTTACAAAGTAGCGAGTTTGACAAAGTCTAACTGTGTTGTTTATGTTAAAGATTCAGCGATGGTTGCTGTGGGTATGGGAATGACCTCACGGGTTGATGCCTCTCAATGTGCCTTGAAAAAAGCGAAAGATATGGGTCTGGATGTCAGTGGTGCGGCTCTGGCTTCTGAAGCATTTTTCCCTTTCCGTGATTCGATTGACGCGGCGGCTGCAGCGGGTGTGAAAACGGTTATCGAACCAGGGGGTTCGATTCGCGATGATGAAGTCATCGAAGCGGCAAATGAGCACGGCATGTCACTGTACTTTTCTGAAGTACGTCACTTCTTACACTAAAAATCTACTTCTTCCTTTACATGTAAGGACAATAAATTCCTTACATGTAATCTTAGATTGAACATTAGGTATCTCATTTTACAGATTGACCATCATAATAATATATATTCACACTCTTCCTATATGACTCGATTCGCTCTTATGTAGAAGAGCACTTCTAAAATGACAGTTTAACTTTTTGAGTAACATATTGATGTATAAGAGAAGAGAGTATTGTCTGGTATGGAATATTTAACTCTGCACTTCTTCTTTTTAACATAAGCATATCAAACTCAGGTATGCGAATATTTATATTTTTTGTTTTTTTTAAAAAATTGTTAGCCGCCATTTTTGCTTCTAAAAGTTCATCTTCAAAGTTCTCTACCCTTTTGAATTGTGTTGTTGATTCAACAGCATCTAAAAGTTCTAACTCATACTCATCCATCTGCATGATGTTCTCCTGTGTATAATTTATGCATTTTTCTACTTGGAACTATAGTTTTTAAGAAGATTTCATCTCCATCTTTAACAAAAGGTATCATATGTACATAATTTTGTAAAAGAATAATATAAATCCTTTGCTCTGGATATTTTTCTTCATTGGGGTGCTTGATGATTTCTAAAACATTATCTTCATATATCTGAGCAACAACATCTTCAAAACAGACACCCCTCTCTTTTTTAAGAAGAGTATTTTTTTCTAAGTTCCATCTAAAATTCATACGGTGAGTATATTACAAATAGTATGAAATGTCAATATGAAATAGTTGAAGAAACTTTTGTATCTAAACTGTAGTTTTGTCACTCTCCAAAAAGCACATTCTCCTTTTGTTGTATGAGTTTTGATGTAAAAAGGTAGACAATCAAAAGTGTTAATGATGGAATCAATAGAAAATATGTCAAAAGTATCCTTGGTCTAAAATCCCAATACGATTCAAACAGCAAACCGCTAATCATAAAAGAGCTAACACTCCCTAAAATAATTCCCAAGGAGCTGGCAGTAAAAGCGATAAGCCCAAACTCTATTAAAAAAGAGTTTCTGATCGTCTTGTTCGTGACACCAATCATCTTGAGTCTTAGAATATTATTTTTTTGTACGTTCATTTGGTACTGGATAATAATAAAACTCATAATCAGACCCACTGCAATGGAGTAATAGCTCATCTTGTCGGTAATCAGTGTGATCTTGTCAACAAGCTCTGCAAAGGTTTCAAAGAGATTTTTAACATCGATAAGAGTCAATGACGGAAAAAGATGTGTCAGTTTTAGTAGCATTTGTGAGGCATTGTATTCGCCTCTTGAGATGGTAGCAAGAACTGTCTTTGGAGCATCATCGATTGCTCCTTTTTGCAGAATAAAAAAGAAGTTAGGTACAAATTCAGCCCAGTTAACCGTTCTGATATTGACAACAACTGTTTTGATCTCCAGCCCTAAAACGTCAAAGGTAATGTGATCACCCAAGACAATCCCTCGCCGTTTTGCATATCTTTGCTCTACACTCAATTCAATCAATTTACTAAAGTCTTTGGAGTCATACACTCCGCTAAAGACCCCGCCTTGGATAATCTGTTCTGAAGCTCTGAGATGATCTCTATAAGAGAGATTGACAGTACTATTGCTTAATGCATTACGATCATTTTGAGATGTGTCATCGTTTTGATTCATAGCATGTGTTTTGAAATCGACATCATTAATTTTAATGACCCGCGCTCGAATCATTGGAGAGATGTTTTCAAGTTCTGCGCCTAATGCCTGTACTTCATTTTGGAGTGTACTGATCTCTTCTTCTTTGGCATCAATGACGAAAAAACGCGGCCTCTCTTCAACACTAAGAGCTAAGGTATTTGAGAGTGATGCTCCCACTTGCGGGATCAGACTAAAAAATGTTGTACACAAAAGTATGGCACCAAAGAGTGTCAGCGATGTTTTTCTCTCTCTGGTGATATTTTTAAGTGCTAAAGATAGTGAAAGGCTTTCAAAATGACCTGAAAAATCCATTCGCCTTAAAATCCATGATCCTATTGCAAAAAAGAGAGCAATAAATGCCAAAAGGCCTGAAGCAAAAAGAAAACCAATATTTTTTGTTGGCGCAACAAAGTGTGATACGCTTAGCAAAAGGATGATAAAAGGAAAAAAAGTCAAAAAAGTGCTTAAAAAACTGTATTTTATTCTTTGAATCAATGGCAAAATCAAGGGAATTCCGACACTCAAACTCAGTAGCACAAGCAAAATAAAAGCATTCATAAAAAAATCATAATTGTTTTGAAATTCAAATTCAAAACCTATCGACTTTTGCAAGAGCGGCTCTGCAAAATGCACTGAGGCCATAATAAGCGCGGCAATCATCAAGCTCGATACCAAAATAAGAGTAAACAGATGCAAGATATAGGTCAAGGTAATACTTCGTTTGCTGATGCCAAGATCATTTAATACCGTAATATCTTTTTTATGTTTTTGCAAAAAACCTGAATAGAGATAGATAAGCCCTACCAATCCTAAAAAAAGTGAGACTAAAGAGACGAGCGATAAAAAGTCTGTTATAAACTTGAGTACGCCAAGCAATCTGTCTCTTCCATCATTTGGCGAAAGGACTCTGAGGTTTTTATCGATCTTCTCTTTAAGGGTATTTTCGATCGCTTCGAGTCTGTCATTTGTGAACTTCTTTACAAATTGGTAATGGAGTTTGTAGCGTACGGTAGCACCAAACCTTAAGAGTTCGGTTTTTTTAAAGGCCTCTTTGCTCAGGTAGATTTTTGGCATAAAACCGCTGAAGCTGACTGTCTTTAAGGTGTCATCGACAATCACTTTTGCTATGACAAAATGCGCTTTTCCTATTTTAATGCTATCACCAAGCTTGAGATCCAGGAGCTCCAAAACCTCTCTGTAGACCCACGCTTCATGATCTTGCAAGAGAGCATCTCCTTGTGGGTATTGGGTGGTGTCACGAAATTGCAATCCCCCATAATAGGGAAATCCTTCACTCTGCTCTACCAGCTCCATAAGTCTTGCTCTTTTATTTGAAGCGACCATACTAACCGTGGATATTCCCTGATGAAAATTTTTGACTTTTGGAAGATTTTCTTTTATCGCTTCGATCTGTTCATCGCTGATTGGAAATCGTGAGCTAACACTCAAATCAGCTCCAAGCAGACTCTTTGCTTTGACATCTAAAGAGGCATCTATGCTGGATTTAAAAAACTGCAAATACGACAAGGATGCAATAGCGAGCGTAAAATTGAATATAAAAATAAGAGAGAAGGATTTGGATCGCGAGAGTGCTTTTAATACCAAATCTACTGCTAGCATAAGCTCAAGTGTCCTGAGTTTAGCTGATAAATCATTTCACAACGATTGGCAACATCTTTAGAGTGGGTTACGAGAATCAAGGTGGTGTTGTTTTGCTTAACAAGCTCAAAGAGTTTGTCCATCACTGCCTTGCCCGTCTCTTCGTCCAAGTTTCCACTAGGCTCGTCAGCCAATATAATTTTAGGATTATGAATGAGTGCTCTTGCAATGGCAACACGCTGCTTTTCACCTCCACTTAGCTCTGAAGGAAGATGATTCAATCTGTGAGACAAGCTCACATGCTCCAGTAGCTCTATCGCTTTTTTCTTGGGATCGGCTATATGACACACCTTAGCAGGCAGCATCACATTTTCTAAAGCATTAAGGTACGAAACAAGATGAAAGTTTTGAAAGATAAATCCAATATGGCTTGCACGAAAATCATTCAAATCACCCTCACTTAAATCACTGTATGAAGTGCCATTTAAGTCAATGGCTCCTGCATCGGGTTTGATAATACCAGAAACAAGAGACAAAAATGTTGATTTACCGCTACCCGATTTTCCCATAATGGCAACGCTTTGTGCATCATTGAGCGTGAAATCGAGCTTTTCAAAGATCTCGATGGTATCGGATCCTTGCGTATACGACTTTTTGACTGCTTTTAATTGCAACATAGGTGTTTCTCCATTACAACTCACTCTTTATAAACTCAAAAACATTGTTGGCAATGCGTTGTTGACCCTCTTTGTTGGGATGGATGCCATCGCTTTGATTCAGAGCTTTTTCTCCGGCAACACCATCAAGTAAAAAAGGCATCAGTTTAAGGCTGTATTTGTCGGCAAGTTTTAGGTACATATTTTTAAAGTTTTCGCTATACGCTTGTCCGTAATTCGGGGGTATCAGCATACCTGCTAAGAGAACTTTTGCTTGAGACGCCAGCGCTATAGAGATAATGCTCTCAAGGTTTTTTTGACTCTCTTTAAGATCAAGTCCCCGCAGTCCATCATTGGCACCAAGAGCAATAAAAATAACAGAAGGTTCACGTTTGAGATACCACTTAAGACGTGCAAGTCCATCACTGCTTGTCGAACCGCTGACTCCGGCATTGATCACCTTCATCTTTTTGTTGAGTTTTGTCTCAATCAAGGTTTGAACAATATTTGGAAAGGCCTCTTCACGCTCTAGACCATACCCTTCTGTCAGAGAGTCACCTAAAAATACAATAGTTTTAGTCTCGGCAAAAAGGATATTCAGACTCAGTGCCCATACGATCAATAGAAGTTTTTTCATAAGCTATAAGACGCACTTTCCGCCATTTCCTTCAATATCTCGGATTATGGAAATTAATAAAAAAAGTGAGAACAGCTTTGGCAATGGCTGTGGGATGGTGAGATCTGATTTTAAAAAAACAGCTAACATCCCTAGCAAAAAGAAGAGCACCAGTGGGTTCAATATATTTTGAACAATCAAATCGATATCCATAGATAACCTTTCATAAAAATAAACTCGCGAAAGTTACACTGATTTAATTTAAACTCTTATCTAGAGAATAAACTAATTTTACTGACTAAGGAATCAGAATTGAATAAAATGTAAATCTTAGGGATTGCTATTTTAGTTCTAGTCACACTATTTTATGAGGAGCATAGCCTTAGCTACGCGACGATTAAAATCGTTTGACTAGGGCTAAAAGAGTACGCTAAGATTTATGTTTTATTTAATTTTGATTCCTAAGAGAAGCGTGAAATCTCATCTGAGTTAGTCGAGACACCTTTTTTGGCCAATAGTCAAATGCTCTTAAGCATCATTTTTACTGAGTGCTTACGTAAAGTATGCTACAATAATAAAATTCAACTAAAAGAGGTGCTTTGTCGTGGTAGATATCGGTTCTAGCCTTGCCAGTTACAATACCTTTTCACAGCAGATGGGAAGTCTGGTACGTGTTCAGGTGAATGATGAATCGATTGCACCCAACGCTTCGTCACAAAACCGCTCCATTGCAAACTTTATCCGTATTAATCCTGCTGAGACGATGAGACCGAATCAGAACTATACAAAGGTAGAGACACCTACACCTAGTACTGATCTTAGTTCAAGTAGTCCAAATAGCACCCCTTTATCACCTCCTCAGTTGGTATCACCATCGCTCATGCGGCTCTCAACGGAAAATATCTTTGAGATTCAGAATATGGCTAATGAGGTTAAAAATGGTTCACTTCGCCAAAACAGTCAGTCTGAAAAATCAACAACTCAAGCACAATCGCAAACCCCATTAACAGCTTCTAGTAGTGAGGTAACTGCAGTAGAGACGGAAGAAAAAGTTGAAATTCCTCATGAGAACACTGCAAAAGCGGAAAGTTCTTGTCCCTCTTGCGGTGCACAAATAGAGACCTTCTGTGCTGCATGTATGGAAGTGCATAAGTAGCTTAGGAATCAAAATTAAATAAAACATAAATCTTAGCGTACTCTTTTAGCCCTAGTCAAACGATTTTAATCGTCGCGTAGCTAAGGCTATGCTCCTCATAAAATAGTGTGACTAGAACTAAAATAGCAATCCCTAAGATTTACATTTTATTCAATTCTGATTCCTAAAGATTAAACCTTGATTGACATTGACTCAACTCTTTGATATAATCGCTATAAACAAATAAAATTTAATAAACAGAGAAAATATATGAGCAATAGTCTATACGAAACCTTAGAAGTGAGTAAAGGTGCTAGTGAAGCTGAAATTAAAAAAGCGTATCGAAAATTAGCACGTCAATACCATCCCGATGTTAATAAAGATCCCAAAGCAGAAGATAAATTTAAAGAGGTTAATGCCGCTTATGAAGTTTTGAGTGATAAAGAGAAACGTGCTCAGTATGATCAGTACGGTGATCAAATGTTTGGCGGTCAGAATTTTCATGATTTTGCTCGAGGTCAAGGCAGTAACGTTGATTTGGATGATATTTTACGAAATATTTTTGGTGGCGGAGGCGGTGGCTTCGGTGGAGGAGCTAGCGGATTCGGCGGTGGTGGTTTTGGCGGCGGTGGATTTCACCAACACCGTCAACAGCCTGTGAACTTAGATATTGATGCCAATGTCACGGTTCCTTTTAGCGTTGCAGTTTTGGGTGGTAAGCATTCGGTTTCTATGCAGGGTGAAAGCTTTGACATTAAGATTCCTGCGGGTATTAAAACGGGTGAGAAGATGCGTGTTCGGGGTAAGGGAAAAAGTGCTCAGGGACGCAGTGGAGATCTCTATTTAAAGATCGATATCGCACCGAGTCAAGATTACTCTCGTGAGGGTGATAATCTTGTTAAGATCTTTGATGTTCCTCTGAATTTTGGACTTTTTGGTGGTAAAGTTGCTGTAGAGACTTTAGAAAAAGAGATCACACTTAAAGTACCTCAAAATACTAAAAATGGACAGCGTTTTCGTGTAAAAGAGATGGGTGTAATGAACCGAAAAACCTCTCAGCGTGGTGATCTCTACTTAAAAGCAAATATCGTTTTGCCAAATGTGGATGATCTTGATGAAGATTTAGTAGCGATGATGAAAACAAAATTACCACAGGAGTAAGCAGTGCCCCATCACCATTATGACGAACCGGTATATCTAATCAGTATTGTTGCAAAGATTTTGGATATTCATCCTCAAACGCTTCGTCAGTATGAACGTGAAAACTTGATCTGTCCGTCGCGTTCTAATGGTCGTATTCGCCTCTACTCGCAACGTGATATCGATAAGATTAAACTTATTTTACGTCTGACGCGTGAACTTGGTGTGAACTTGGCGGGTGTTGATGTTGTCTTACGTCTTAAAGATAAAATGGAGACGATGGAACAAGAGATAGCTGAATTGCGTCATGCCCTCAGTGTTGCTAAAAATGCAAACAGTGTTCCACCAGAAAAATCTCTAGTGACAACACGAAGTATCTACGAAATGGTGATTTTCGAAGATATCATAAAGTAATTATTTTCTTGCGACGTTGTCGTAGACTCTAATCCCTCGAATATCTCCAAACATCAAAATACTTTCCATCATCGCTTCTTGTGGAAAGGTGTCGGGACTTAAGGATACTAACAAAGCACCATTCTCATCTTCAAAATAATCTTTACTGACGCCAACACGAACAAATTGATCGGCATGATCGCCTTTCATCACTTTTTTCATGTGATGAAGTTGCTTCTGTTTGGGTGCGGCAATAGCCACTTCTCCATTATCAGTACTCACACCAACAGCTTGAAGTGTTTTTTCATCACCAGGATGCATCTCTTTAAGATAATGAGAAGCATTGAAAAAGAGTGAGACAATGTCATTTTGAGTATAAAAGTCATTATATTTCTGTGAAGCACTAAATGTATCATGTTTTGTGCGTGTCACCGATAAAGTGAAAAGATCAATACTACTCTTCGTGACTTTTTCAACCTTAGCTTTTTCAACAGAGATGTTGTGATCATTATGATCAAATAAAAAACTGGTAAATTCAAGTTTATCATCCGTTGAACGCTCAATAGTTAAAACATCTGGAACTAAACGTCCTGCAATCACACTGCCTTGGGAGATATATTTCTCTTTACGGTTATTGGAAAGATCCGCTGCCGTTCCTGTTGTCTTTGAATCAATAGTGATTAAGTAGGTACTGTCGGTACGCTCCATCGTGACATCTGCTTCTCCTATCTTTCCAAACACAGAAAAGGTGACATCGTATTTGGCACTTTCTCCAAAAAGTAGGCTAGTCGTTAAAAGTAATAATAAGGTTAATGTTTTCATTTTTTCTCCTTACATGTAAGAGTTATTGTCTTACATGTAAAGACTATACCCTTAAAAAGTGTAGGAATTGTGAAGCTTCTTTTAGTAGAATAACGACTAATAAATAAAAAGGCTTAGCGTTGAGTAGCACTATGAGTAAAAATGAAAT
>JAYEGP010000291.1:0-1635 GCA_034659135.1 Campylobacterota bacterium | reverse complement strand
ATTTAAAAAAAGGAGAGAAAATGCATAGTAGATTACATAAAAAAATGATTCATGAAGGTAAATATGTTGCAGAGGTGGAAGTAGAGCTTATCAACCCAGAAGATAACGACTGGTCGCCTTGTCTCTCGGTAGATGATGCCCTAAAACTAGATGAGATTCGAGTTGCCTTAAGAAATGGTGATATCGCTACTGCAAAGAAACATGCTAAAGTATATTCTTTATCTGAAGTTACTGCTTAACCTATAAGGCAAGTGCTAAGGTCTACACACTAAAGCGTCAGTTGTCCATCTTCGTTCTCTTCAAGATAGTGTTCATCTGCTTCTTCGTATGTCTGCTTGATTGCGGAAAACACATTAGTGAAATAAGAGTCTACAACCTCTTTTTTAAAGTGTTTCAACTTCGTAAGATCACGTTCAATATTTATATCAGGCATGTAATTGTGTATTAATTCGGTTACCAATTTGCTTTGTTCCAAATCACGAGTATGCTTTAGATAATCACGATCTTCTCTCTTGCCAAGCCAGTTTTTATAGACAGCGTACTCTAAAGGGTGTACGGTTGTGATAATGGCACATTTTCCATTCTCTCCAATGAGGCACTCTTTAAAAAGACGGGAGTTTTCCAACCACTGTATGCCGCTCATTGCAAGAGGGATGAGATCAAAAAAAACATTGTCTTTTAGACTTTTATGGCGTACGGTATCGGATGTAGGGTTTATTAACTCTAACCATACACCATCTTTATTGACAAAACGGTAGGGCACTTCTTCACTTTTTTGAAAGCTGGAGTCAATCGAAGTAATCAGCTCTTCAGCTCTTCCTCCAACTATAAATTCGCTAAAAAGAAAAGAGACACCTTTATCTTTACGGTTTAGAAGATCAATGTCTCGTGTTGCCAACTGCTCTTGTTCTAACATCACTCCACATCGTGCTTCGTATGCGTAAAGTGCATTGGTTCCGATAGCTATTAATTTATCATCAAGGCCGAGTTCATTGATTTTACGAAAGATACTAATCAGCTCTTTAGGTGCTCTTGCGATTCCTTCGAGTTTATTGAGCTTCTCATCTTTTTTTATTTTGGTTTTTAAATTCTTAATTCGCTCCATAGCCTCATTTTTTGAGCGTGAAAATTCAAAAGCCATCTGTTTTGTTTGAGCGCTCCGTTTACCTAGATACTCACGCTTGCCGCTTTTTAAGTGTTGTTTAGCCAATCTCTGCGTTCCATCTTGATGTTTTTGCCATACCATTTTGAAGCGGAAGTGAGTATTATATGCCCTTACGGCATTCAAATAACTCTCATAAAGCATCTTTGAATTGTGTCGCTGTTTTATCTGGGCATCGCTGTAGTCGTAGTATTCAAACATATCATCACTTTAAACTTATGTATAAATAAAAGTATACCTAAAATATATAGATTTAGTAATTATTGGTATACGCTAAGTTTATATTAAGTATATAACTTAAGTGATCATCAACATCGACTCGCAGTTTGCGATGTTTGTGAAATCACATCCTTCTTAAGACTTTTTAAATCCTAAGAGCACGAGAGTGTTTTTAGTCGCTTCGGCAATAATGCTCTGGTCAGGACGATACATGGCATCGGATATCTTTTTGACGGTTTCAAAAATTGTCTCAA
>JAYEGP010000290.1:22290-31198 GCA_034659135.1 Campylobacterota bacterium | reverse complement strand
TCAGAATTTTGAAAGTGAAGATCAGCTCGACAGTACTGCCTTTAATCAAGCGCTTTGGAAAGGGCTTAAAGGTACAGAGTTACCAGAGCAACATCTAAAATAAAACTATGGAAAGAGGAAAAATGAATAAGAAGATGATACTTCTATCACTGTTACTAGGTTTAGGACTTAATGCGGGCAGTGTTGATACGATGATAGATAAAGTAGGTTCCACCAATGCAAAGAGTGCCGCGTCACAAAAAAAGATTAATGCTTATGCGGATACGTCCGAAAAGCTTTACGATGAGTATGTTCGAATACAAAAAGAGCTTGATGAACAGCGACTTTATAATCGACAACTCTCACTTATTGTCTCGACACAAAAAGAGGAGATTCCTAAATTAGAGGAACAGATTTCTCAGATAGAAGTGACGCACAAAAAAATTATTCCTCTGATGTTTGAAATGGTTGAGACACTCGACAAACTTATTGCTGTAGATACACCGTTTTTACATGATGAACGGACGCAGAGAGCTACAAATCTTAAAAGTTATCTCTCCAACCCTGATATCACCATTGCCGAGCAGTTTCGACTTATTTTTGAGAGCTATAAAATTGAGTACTCTTATGCACGGACTCTTGAGGTATACCGTACTCAGTTTGATGGCGATGGTTCTAAAACGGTAGACTTTTTACGTGTGGGAAGATTTGCACTCTATTATCAGAGTCTTGACCTACAAGAGAGTGCCATTTATGACTTGGAAAATCAAAAGTGGGTTATTCTTGATCCAAAATATAATCCTAAAATCCGAAAAGCGATAAAGATGGCACGAAAAAAGGTGGCACCTGATTTCTTAACGCTTCCGATACTCGCAGCAAAGGCAGTTAAATGAAAAAGATAGCTTTTATCATTAGCTTTATCGTAATAAGTCTCAGTGCGTCTCCTTTAGATGAGCTACTCAATGAAGTCAATGCGGATAGTGCAAAGCAGATGAAAGAGGACAAAGCGCGTGAGGCAAGTTTTTTAAGTGATCTCAACAAGGCAAAAGCGCTTTTAAAAGAGAGTAAAGATGCTTTAACTAAAGAGAAAGCGAAGACGGCCTCATTAAAAAGTGAATTTGAAAAAAACCGACGCTCTCTTCAAGAGCTCTCTTTGGCCTTAGATAAAAAAAGTGCCAATCTTAAAGAGCTTTTTGCGATTTCTCAGCAAGAGTCACGAGATTTCTCATCTCTAGTGAAAAGTTCTATGACCTCTAGTGAGATCAAAGGTCGTGATATTTTTCTAGATGATTTAGCCACCTCTCATGCGATACCAACGATTGATACACTAAGAAAATTCTGGAAACTCTATTTAGAAGAGATCATTGAGTCAGGAAAAGTAGCACAAGTACAAACAAGCTTGATTAATACTCAAGGTGAACAAAGTCAGCAAGAGATCACACGCTTAGGACTCTTTAGCGCCTTTGACAAGAGTGAGTATATCCGATACGATGACGCTCTTCAAGAGTTTGTGAAGCTGATTCGTCAGCCTGACTCTAAATACCTCTCTTATATTCCAGAGTATGAAAACAGCAGTTCCGAAATCACTCCAATCTTAATTGATCCGACTCGCGGGGTGCTGTTTAGCATGCTAAAAGAGCGTGCTACCTTGAGTGAACGTGTAGAACAGGGTGGTGTTATCGGCTATATTATTTTAGCTCTTGGTGCCTTGACACTGCTTTATGCACTGTTTAAATATGTCACACTCTCTCGTGTCAACGCGAAGATGAAACATCAGATGATTAGTGATGAGGTTAAAACTGACAACCCTCTTGGGCGTATTTTAAGTGCCTTTGAAAAACATAAAGATAAAAGTATTGATACCATCGAGAGTAAGATGGATACAGCAATTTTAAAAGAGTTGCCAGAGATTCAGTCCGGACTGCCAATGATTAAGCTTGTTGCTGCCGTAGCGCCTCTTTTGGGTCTTCTTGGTACGGTAACAGGTATGATAGAGACCTTTCAGTCCATCACACTTTTTGGAACAGGTGATCCTAAGTTAATGGCAGGTGGTATCTCTCAAGCATTGATGACGACAGTCTTAGGACTTGTTGTAGCGATTCCAGTACTCTTTATTTACAATATTGTTCATGCAAAAAGTAAAAAACTGATTGAGATATTGACGCAACAAAGCAGTGTGCTTGTTGCCAAACAACTTGAAATGTTACATGTAAGCTCCGATGAGTATCGTAAAAATATTTAACGACCTCTCTCTATTTCTAGAGATGGGAGGCGATGTATTACTGGTATTATTACTGGTATCAGTACTTTTTTGGACTTTAGTAGTTGAAAAGTTTCTCTATCACCGCAGTGTCTATAAAGTGGTGTCTAAAGAGTTACGACGATTTTGGAAAGATAAAGAAGATGGTGAGAGCTGGGAAAATATGCAGTTAAAAAGTGCGCAGGTCTCTGAGCTAAAACTCTCTTTGCATGCCAATCTCTCTACAATGCGTGTACTCATTGCCCTTTTCCCACTGTTAGGGCTTTTAGGAACAATTACGGGGATGATCAGTGTATTTGATTCGATGAGTTCATTAGGAACGAATGCAAAAGCGATGGCCAGTGGTATTTCGATGGCAACCATTCCGACCATGGCGGGAATGCTTCTGGCTGTATTAGGACTTTTCACTCTAAGTCGTACGGAGTCTATTGTTAAAAAAGAGATTCGAAAATTAAAAGATAACGTATTAAAGGATTCCGATGCGTAAAAATTATGACGCCTTACTCGGTGGCGAAGATGAACAAAATATCGATATGACACCGATGCTTGATATTGTATTTATTATG
The DNA here is from genome assembly GCA_034659135.1 of Campylobacterota bacterium. GTDB lineage: Bacteria > Campylobacterota > Campylobacteria > Campylobacterales > Sulfurimonadaceae > S010-53. The sequence goes on along the minus strand of JAYEGP010000290.1, from coordinate 28,393 downwards.
TTGATTTTTTTTATTGTTACCACATCTTTTGTCAAAGAGTCTGGTATTGATGTGAATAAACCACAAGCAAGTAGTGCCAAGACAGAGAAAAAAGCCAATATTATTATTGGGATTAGTCAATCGGGAGAGATTTGGATTGACAAGCATCCTATTGATATTCGAGCTTTACGGACGACTGTGGAAAAACTTCATGCGGATACTCCAGAGGGTAGCGTAGTGATTACAGCCGATAAAAAAGCAGAGACAGGTATTTTAGTCTCAGTGATGGATCAGGTAAAACTTGCGGGCATAAGCAAAATATCTATTGGAGCTGAGAGTGATTCAAAATAGTCTCTTACGTTGGCTTGTCTCTCTGTTTTCAGGGGTAGTGATTACTTTAACTCTTTTTATTTTTATGGAGATGATGATTCATTCTGATGAAAACAAGGCGCTCTCTAGTGAGATCTATAAGGTTATTGACTTTATACAGCCACATAAACAAGAGAGTATTCCAGAGGTAAAAAAAGAGCTTCCACCTGAGCCAAAACCGCCAAAAGAGCCACCTAAACTTCCGAGTGAATCACAGAAAAACAAAAGTGATGTGATGCAAGATGCGGTGCCTCTGAACATTGATATGCCAAACCTTGGAAGTGGTATGAAGTTTTCTAATGGAGCACCGAAGATACTTGCACCTGTCAAAGTGGCGAAGATGGACTCTGTTTTAACTCCAATGGTACAGATAAAACCGCTCTACCCATCACGGGCAAAACGTATGGGAATTGAGGGCTATGTCAAGGTTGAGCTTGATGTTGACGCTACAGGTCATGTGACATCGATCAGAATCTTAGAATCGGTACCTAAGGGAACCTTTGATAAATCGGTAAAAAAATCGGTACGAAAATGGAAGTTTCGTCCTAAGAGTGTTGATGGAATCGCGGTGAGTCAAAAAGGGGTATTGACTCTAAAATTTAGTTTGGGGAATGAGTAGATGAAACATATTTTATATCTCTTTTTAGTAACACTGCTACTCACTCCTCTGAGTGCTCAAGATGAAAAATTTCAACTTAGTAGAGTCACCTATGATGGTATCAATGAAGCACAGAAATTTCTTGATGCGAACAATACTCACGAAGCAGAAAAGAGACTGCTAGCGCTCAGTGAATCTAAGAAGATAAGAAAAAAACTGGATAAAGCGTATGTACGTTTTTACTTAGGCTATTTTTACACCTTAGACGATAAGAGTAACAAAGCGATTGAGTATTTTGAATCCTCACTTGAATATAAGGCTTTAGCTCCTGAACAGACCTCTAACGCCTATCTCAATCTTATTCAGCTCTCAATGGAGCTGGAAGCGTATCAAGAGGCAATGAAGTATTTGGATGCCCTGATTTCTATTACCAATCCTCCAAAATCACAGTATTTTGTCTACAAAGCCAATATTGAGATGATTAATAAAGCCTATGTAAATGTGATTGAAAATATCAATGAAGCCATTGCCATTGAGGGTAAAGCCAAAGCGGATTGGTTGAAGATGCAGTTTTACAGTTACTACATGCTTGATGATTTCTCTAATGCCATTAATGTGTTGAAAAAACTCATTGAAATGGAACCAAAAAACAGAGAGTATTGGTTGCAACTCTCTTCACTCTACTCCGTAACAGAAGATTTTTCCAAGTCTCTCTCTTCATTGGATATCAGTAGAATTGCCGAACTTGATCTCAATGAAAGTGAGCTCTTGCGACTGATTTCATGGCTGCGGTATAGTAATGTTCCTTATAAAGCGGCAGGTATTATGCAGGAGAAGTTAAAGCGTAAAATTGTTACTGAAAATGAGAAAAACTATAACACTCTGGGTGATCTCTATTATGAGGCCAAAGCGTATCAAAAAGCGATATCTTGGTATCAAAAATCGGCAGATTTAACTCACAAAAGCAGTAGCTATTTTAAAATTGCTAAAATTTATGCGAATGAGCACAATTATAAAGAGGTTGTGACCTATATCAAACGTTCACTTAAACAAGTGGATAGTAAAAATGAGGGCGATAAGTATCTACTTTTGGGTAAAGCTTATTATGAGTTAAAAGAGCCTATCAATGCGAAAAAATCTTTTTTGAAAGCTAAAAAGTATGAAAAAAGTAAAAAAATGGCGACCGCGTGGTTAAATTATATCGACTAGGAGCTATTGCCCTTTTATCATTGACAACACTTTACGCCGATGATCTGGGCGTTGTTGATATTTTCTCAAAGAGTACGCAAGAGAGTACTTCTGCTTCTATTGATTTTCTGAGTCAAAGTGAGCAGAAGATGAATCAGCTTATCATTCAGCAGTCTTCACCGGGTGTTTACAACCCTATCAAAGAGGGGCTTCAAGGTGATAAGATACTCCTCGATGTTAATGGTATTCGTATGACGAATGCCTTGTTTCGCAGTGGGCCGAATCAGTATTTTAGTTGGATTCCCCGTAGCTTTGTTTCTAGGATTGAAGAGGATGCGCCTTCACGTTTGATGCTCAATAACTCTATGGGTGGGGAGATTAATCAAGTTCTTGGTGTCGATGCAAGTCATGTAGGATTTAATTACAGTACGTACAACAGAGGTTTCGAGTCTACTGCAAGCTATAAAGATGATGCATCAAGTGCAGGAGTTTTATGGCTTGAGACGGGAAATTTTCATGATACTCATGGAGAAGTTCCTCATTCAGATTACAATCAAAAAGCTTTTTTTGCCCAGAGCGATGTTCTAGAAGGGCATGAAATGACTTTTTTACTTTCACAGAGTAATGATATTCCACGTACCGATCATTATGCAAAAGAGGATCCTTACGATTATGAACTTCAACGTTACATTCTACTCTCAGATGCCATTGATTTTTCTACTTTTGGACAGTTAAAACTCTCTTTTCAAAACTTTGAAGAAGAGATACAGGAGCGTCAAGGCGAGGTGAGCACTAATAACGCAATTTATGGCGCAATCTATAGTTACAATGTTAGTGATAATCTAGCCATTAGTCTTAGTGATTATTTTGAAGATGTTAGTTACAATCAGAGTGATTTTTACTACAACACATTGAATCTTCAGGGTGCTTATGAAGTCAGTACAAACACTTTAAATCTTTTAATGGCATACACCTTTTCTTATGCCAATGTTTCTGGAGATATAAGTAATCATTTTCTGAACCACAGTGGGCTTATTAGAGTATCGAAAAACAGTTGGTATCTTTCAGCTGTGCAGGGTCACCGATTTCCTTCGATTGTGAATCTTGCAAAAAGTATTATCACTGAAAAAGGTATTGATTTGCCTAACTCTGATTTAAAACCGGAGACTTCGACGACATTTGCACTGGGCTATAACGACGATACCTTCTTTTTTAAGGCATACTACCGACTCCTTGATAATCTTATTAGTAGAAAACTACTGCCTGAACCTGTTGGAGGTGTAGAAGCGTATCAGACCATTAATGATAAAAGTGGTGAGATGTATGGTGTTATAGCCGGATCAAACTATGACTATAAAGCACTGAAAACCAGCCTCTATCTTGAGTACAGTTATGGGAAGACAGAGAGTGATTATATTAGTAAGATTACCCCCTTTCATGCAAGTTTAATGATGCAGTATCATAATGTTTATGCACAACATCTCTATGGAATGAAATCAGATACTATGAGCGTTGGTGATCAGCATGATATTCGTATCATAGGACATAACAGTGGTTATAATATTACTAACCTTGGTTATCGTTACCAGCAAAAACATCATGAGCTTAAAGTGACACTCAACAACCTTTTTAATAAAGAGGGACGTGTTTATGCCAGTTCCGTAGATTGGCCAAAACGGAGTGTGAGTTTTGGGTATAAGTACTATTTTTAGTCTTAAGTTATTTATGTTCCACTACTTACATGTAAAGATACCGATATGAGACATTTATGAAATACTGTGGTAATATATACGACATAAAATAGCGCCGACATATCGTACATCATTTATCTCCCTATTCCTAACTTTTGCTTCTTCACTTTTTTGGTATGGTATGTCATTTATCACAGATTAAAGGACTTATATGATGTTAGATCATCTTTTTTTAAAAACTACGCTCTTTGTGTCGCTGACGAGTACACTTTTTGGGCTCTCATTGGAAGATATTCCGGCCTCTTACACGCATTTGAGTGTTGAAAAGGGAAAGTTAGTTGCTATCATAGACAAGAATACAACGGTATCTCTTAAAGATGAAACTCCCAAGTACACACTTGATATGGTTCGAGGAGAAGCTATGGGAACAGAGGATGGTCTGAAGTTTACTTTTGTAGATTCTAAAGGTGAACCTAGATTTATTGGAGGAACACTTTTTTATGCACTTGTTGATCTAAAAGAGACCTATCCTAGAGCTAAGTGGAAACGCTATGCTAAGATTGACAATAATGGGCAAGCACTTACTGATATTAAACATCAACTTGCAGGTAAATATGATTTTATTAATTGGCAAGAGAGAGGAAAAGGTCTTTTACATTATCGACTGATTGAGCCCAATGGACATATTGTGTACGAAGGAAGAGTATTTTTTATAAAAGAAGCGTCCGGTTTTAAGGTGGATACAGGAAGTATTATAGAAGGTCCCTTTTTAAGTCAACAGAGTTCAACTGGCATGACAATCTCGTTTGAAACACTCACTCCTCAAAAGGCGAGTGTACATGTAAAAGGCAGAGGTGTTTTTAACTCTGATACATCAAGGCTGCATGAAATCACACTCAATGCTCTAGCACCTGATACCCGATATGAGTACACTATAAAAACTCAAGGGCTACATAGTGAAACCTACCGCTTTAAAACAGCTCCCAAAGAGGGAAGTCGAAAGCCTTTTACCTTTGCTTTTGCCAGTGATTCACGTAATGGTATTAATAGTGGTGAACGAAATGTAGAAGGGGTCAATGCCTATATGATACGTAAGATTGCTGCATTGATGGCTTTTAAAGATGTCGCGTTTATGCAATTTACGGGCGATATGATTGATGGCGGAAATAACTCGACAGAGCTTCAAGAGCTTCAATATGCAAACTGGAAACGGGCGCTTTTGCCTTTTGCCTCATATATCCCGATCAACACTTCAATGGGAAATCATGAAGCATTGAACTATATCTTTGAAAACGGTTATAAAATAGATCGATTTCCTTTTGAGAGTCAATCTGCTGAGGCGATCTTTGCTAAAGTTTTTAGTAATCCCACCAATGGGCCACTGAGTGAAGATGGTTCTCAGTATGATCCAAATCTTAAACAATTGGATTTTCCTACGTATCAAGAGAATGTTTATCATTATACCTATGATAATATCGCCATGATCTCATTAAACTCAAACTACTGGTACTCCTCTTCACTCAAAAAGCATCAGGGTATGATTGGTGGTAACGCTCATGGCTACATTATGGATAATCAGATGGCATGGCTCAAAAAAACACTCGAACAGTATGAAGAAGATGATAATATTGACTTTACTTTTGTCACCTTTCACACTCCTGTCTGGCCTAATGGAGGACATGTCAAAGATGATATGTGGTACGGTGGCCATAATAAAAAACGTCCTCTTATTGCCGACAAAAATTCTCTGCTTCAAGGGGTAGACAAAGGTATTATTGAACGTCGTGATGAACTTTGGACGCTCTTAATGCAGAGTCCGAAGGTCTTAGCAGTTTTAACAGGAGATGAACATAACTATGTTCGACTCGAAGTGAAACCGGGTATGCCGATCTATAACCATAATTACACCCCAAAAAAGAAGATGGACATTACCCGTACGATTTATCAGATTCACAATGGCGCAGCGGGAGCTCCTTATTATGCTAAAGAAGATGCTCCTTGGAATTTAGATGTCGTTAAAGGCAGCTCTAAAGAGGGAAAATATCTAAAAAACTTTACAGCACAAAATGCACTGGTTCTTTTTCATGTAGACGGAAAAAAAATCGAATTAGAGGTCATCAATCCTGATAGCTTAAATCATATAGAACGGGTGCAAAAAATAGGTATTGGTGTCTTTCCCTCAGATTAGCCCAATAGCACTGCTGTAACCATACTTTATGAAACCTACATGTAATCAAGACGTACTCTTTATGTAGCGAAATTCATAAGATTCTATAAT
>JAYEGP010000290.1:18275-22190 GCA_034659135.1 Campylobacterota bacterium | reverse complement strand
TAATTATTTATGTTCCATTACATGTAAAGATACCGATATGAGACATTTATGAAATACTGTGGTAATATATACGACATAAAATAGCGCCGACATATCGTACATCATTCATCTCCCTATTCCTAACTTTTACTTCTTTACTTTTTTTTGAGTATGGTATGTTATCAATTGTTCATAAAGGGCTATCATGGTATTTCATCATCTCTTTTTTAAGAGTACACTGCTTGTTTTACTAACTAACACTATTTTTGCAGATGAATCATTGCTAATAAAGTCTTTGAACTCTTTAAAATCAGAGAAAATAAAAACACCCTTGAGTTACGGTGTTAGACCTTATTATCTACGCAATCAACTCGAAGACTCTTCTCTCAAAGAGAAGCTTTTGGCGTGTCAAAATATAACTCCGCGTCGAAGTGATTTTTCTATTGCACATCGTGGTGCGCCTTTGCAATTTCCTGAACATACCAAAGAGTCCTATATGGCAGCGATACATATGGGTGCAGGTATTCATGAATGTGATGTTACCTTTACGAAGGATAAAAAATTGGTCTGTCGCCATTCTCAGTGTGACTTGCATCAAACTACAGATATTTTACTGACTCCATTAGCTGAAAAATGCAGTGAACCGTTTCGTCCTTACGATGCTACTGCTAACTCTCCTGCTCATGCTAAATGTTGTACTTCAGATATTACCTTAGAAGAGTTTTATACGTTACAGGGCACGATGGATGCTAGTAATCCTAAGGCTGCAAACATACAAGAGTTTGTAAATGCACCATCAGATTTTAGAACCGATCTTTATGCTAATGATGGGGGGACTTTGATGAGTCATCAAGATAGTATCGTTCTCTTTGAACATTATGCTCTTAAGATGACACCAGAAATTAAAAGTCCATCCGTTAGGATGCCTTTTAATGACTTCTCTCAACATGACTATATCGATGCTGTAGTAAAGGAGTATGATGAGGCAGGTGTCGATATGAAGGATGTTTTTATTCAATCTTTTAATCTGAGTGATCTTCTGTATCTTGTAAAAAAATATCCACTTTTAGCTAAAAATGTTATCTATCTTCAAGAAGAGTTTGATAAGGATTATACAAAAGACATCAAAAGACTTTCAGATATTAAAAATGCAGGTATCACAACGATAGCTCCACCAATTTGGGCGCTTGTGAGTTTGGATAAAGAGGGTAGACTTCAATCCTCTCTTTATGCCAAAGCCTTAAAAGAGAAAGACTTTAAAATCATTACATGGAGTTTGGAACGCTCAAAAATAACACCACAGACACAAGGGGGTTGGTACTATCAAAGTATCTCAAAAATAATTTCAAAGAATTCAGATATCTATAAAGTACTTTTTATTCTTGATAAAGAAGTTGGTGTGAGTGGCGTTTTTTCAGATTGGCCGGCGACGACTACGTTTTATCATAACTGTATGCATCCCTAATGAAACCTGCATGTAATCAAGATGTACTCTTTTTGTAGCGATTTTTTCATAAGATTCTATAATTATTGTCATAAGGAATGAAATGAAAAGTCTTGTTGCCCGTCGTATTATAATGTCCATAGCTGCTATAGCAGTTTGTAGTATCAGTGCTTCAGCAAATGAAGTTGTAGAAACACCAGAGGATCTTGGTAAGTTTGAAGTTATTGATCAAAAAGAGAAGTTTCGTAATCGTACAAACGCTATTGCTCCCATACTAGAGTACAACCGTGAATTTTTTGAGCGTTATGAGCCGACAACTGCAGGTGAGATGCTTAAGCGTGTCCCTGGTGTCGTATTTAAAGGTGATGTGGGTGAATATGACTTTATTCAGTTTCGTGGTATGGCAAGTGGCTACACTCAGGTACTTGTTAATGGAAAACGTATCCCAGGAAACATTGCTGATCGTGGTGTCAACCTAGACCGTATTCCAGCTGAGATGGTTGAGCGTATTGAGATCATTCGTAGTCCCTCTGTTGAGATAGATTCTCAAGGGGTTGCAGGAACGATTAATATCATTTTAAAAGATGGTTCTTCAATGCAAGGTGGTATGTACCGTGTGGGTGTTAGTCGTCATAGTAATGGTAAAGATAATCCTTGGACAGAGACAAAATACAAACCAAATGCTTATCTATCATATAGTGAAGATCTTGATACGTTTAGCTATACCGTTTCTGCGTATTATCAAGAGCGTTACAATGCCAAAGATAAAATCACTAACGAACATGAAGATGCTCATGATGATAAAGATAGCTGGGTTTATACTGAAGATGAGTGGGACAACCGCGAGACTAAAGATGCCTCTTTATATGCAAAATTTGACATCGATGTCACAGAAGATGACCGTTTAATGCTAAGTGCAAACTATTTTAATACGGATCGTGAAGAAGAACAGTATGAATTTAAAAATGAGCGTGACGCGGTAAGTGATCCTTTTGAGCTTTATAAACTTGAACATCAGATTATGGATATTGATGAGACCAGTTTTAATTTTGATTCTGAGTATGTTCACTCTTTTGAGTCTATGGATGAGTTGAAAATTGGATTGACATACGATCGTTTCGAGGGTACTTTGGATGAAAAAGAGGCTAAAGAGAAGAGCGATAACATTGAAGACTGGAAGAAGATTAAAAACATTGAAGCAGCTGATCATAGTGTAGAACTAACGGAAACTACAGATGATGAGATCAAAGCTTCTATTGGTTACAGTATTCAAGGGCTAGAGAGCCATAAAGTGATTTTTGGTTTGCAGAGTCAGTTGAAAAAACGTGATACCTCATTTGTTGCTTATGATGTTGAAGATGGCATTGCAGAAGATGGTGAGGAACAAGAGTTTGGAACCTATAAAATTGATGAAACCCGTCTTGATTTTTATGCACAAGATACATGGAAAATCACAGAGAACTCATCACTGCAGTTTGGAGGCCGTATTGAATACACTGCTGTAGATCAAGAGGGTGTTGAAACTAAAAAAAGTAATGACTATACGTACTTTAATCCATCGATACACTACAAACTGGGTTTGACATCACAAGACCAAATTCGTTTGTCAGTGGCTCAGACACTGAGACGTCCTAACTTTGATGAGATGGTTCCTTTTTCTGCTGATGATGAACCCGCTGATTATGACCTGCTTGTTGGTAATCCTGACTTAATACCTGAAAAGTCTTTAGGTGCAGACCTTGGGTATGAACACTCATTTATCGATCAATTTGGTATCATTGGTGCTAATATCTTTTATCGTAATATCGAAGATAAAATTGAAAATCATTACCTAGGTGAAAATTCAGTTGAAGATGATGGTGAAATCATGACAGGTGGGCTGTATACACCAGACAATATTGGAGATGGTGTCACCTACGGTTTCGAGCTTGATACCAGTTTCCCTCTTACTTTCATAGGTGTTCCATCAGTGAGCTTTTTTGGAAACTACTCGTATCTTGACTCTGAAATCGAAGATCCGTATACAAAAGAGACACGTCGTTTCAATGACCAGCCTGATTATGTTTATAATGTTGGTTTGAGTCATACACTCAAAAGCGCAGGACTTAGTTATGGGTTTAGTTATCAAAAACGTGGGGACTCAACGTATGAAGATCCTGTGACTACTGAAACAACGTCATATGATGCAAATCTAGAAGCTTATGTAGAGTATAAAGTGATGAAAGCGATGACACTACGCTTAACAGGTGACAACCTCTTAGACGCAGATGTGACAGAGCATATGAAAAACTATGATTCTCTTGATGATAAAATCGCAGGAAAAGTTGATAACTATGAAACTCAGATTGAACGTTCTGGTGCGGTCTTTATGTTGACACTTTCTGGACGTTTCTAGTGAAGCGCAGCTTTCTCTCTTTCATCGCATCTATCATGCTTATGGGTTGTTCACACACACCGATACCATCGATAAATGCTGATGCAGAGACAGAGAC
>JAYEGP010000290.1:0-18175 GCA_034659135.1 Campylobacterota bacterium | reverse complement strand
AGTAAAATCTCAACATTAGATAAGAGTTATGGTCTGTGTATGTATCATGAAGCAGTGAGTGATAGTTATTATGTTTTTGTGAACAGCAAGTCGGGTGAAGTCGTCCAACTACAACTTTTTACTAATGCGCAAGATCAGATTGATGCAAAAGTTGTTCGTCAATTTTCTGTAGGTTCACAGACAGAAGGATGTGTTGTGGATGATGCTTTTAACACGCTGTATATCGGTGAAGAGAATGTAGGAATCTGGAAATACGGTGCTAATCCGACGGATGGGCAACGACGTAGCAAAATTGATAGTACTTCAGGAGAAGGTCATTTAAGTGCAGATGTTGAAGGTTTGGCACTCTATGCAGTAGGGGCTCAAGAGGGTTATTTACTTGCTTCATCACAAGGTGAAAACGCGTATACCCTTTATTCGAGGAAAGATGGAAGTTATCTTGGAAAATTTGAGATTACTGATGGTGTTGTAGATGGCACGTGTGAGACGGATGGAATCGCAGTGACATCATCATTTTTAGGTGACAAGTATCCCGAGGGTATTTTAGTCGTTCAAGATGGAGAAGATACTCCTAGTTTACGACAGAACTTTAAGATTATAGATTTTTCTCGCATTAAAAAACAGGTTTTGAGCGCTCATTAATCTGAGGCTCAAATACCTAATAGCTAGAGTGTTTTTACAACGATACTGCACCACGTTCATAAAATTTACGTAGCCATGCATCGAGCGGGTACATAAAACGATAGATTGCTAAAATAACACTCGTAAAGCTGAGAGGCAAGGCTACTATGATAATAGGTTAGATCAATGACTCATAAAGCGTTGCTAAGATCAAATAGATCAGACTTTCAAGTGAGACAAACTCGCCACATGAATTTTTGAGCTGCACTTTTTCGTCTTTTTTATTCTTTATCAATCGTGAGTTTTTTATTGTCACAGTCTTTTTTCCAGACAGCTACTTTTATCAGCACACAGACGAGGAGACTCTTTTCATAAAAGAGCTTAACATGATGCGCAATATGGGTGGAGAGATACCAGTTTAATAGCCGGTGGTCTTTTTATACAGACAACTTTAGCGGAACTGACTACGGGCTATGCTAGAAAGCACCTTTTTTATTTCTAAAGAAGGAACTCTTGATAAGGTCTTGCTAATGCCATCGTGGCTTCACCCAATTCATGTGCATGCATATTTACTAGTTTCTCATGGAGTTCAAAAGCTATCGATTCAAAGAGAAAAACGACCTTTGGATCAAAATGACTTCCCGAACTCTCTTGAATGATGGCTAAAGATTTTTCAATAGAATAGGGTTCTTTATAAGGTCGTTTGGAGGTCAAGGCATCAAAGACATCTACAACTGCAAAAATTCGTGCTTCAATACTGATTTCCTCCCCTTTAATACCCAGAGGATAACCCGTTCCATCAAATTTTTCATGGTGCCCTCCAACAATTCCTTGTGCATCATTAAGCCATTCAATCTGTTTGATTGTTTTTAGACCGAGATTCACATGCTCTTTCATAATCTCAAATTCTTCTTCTGTCAGCTTACTGGGTTTATGAAGTATGGAATCAGGAATACCTATCTTTCCAATGTCATGTAAAAATGAACCTTTTAAAATGGATCCAAAACGTTCTGATCTCAAACCGTATAGTTTTGCCAACTCAATGGCGTAATAGGTCACACGATAATTATGTTCATGGGTGTCACTATCACGCTGAGCGATGGAGTTACCTAAGGCTCGAATGGTTCCAAGATTCGATTGTAAGAGTTTAATTTCTGAGTCTTGTAGCTGTCTAAACTGTTGATAAACAATCGGAAATATCAATAAAACCACTAAAGAGATTGTCATAATCGTTGTGATCACCATCGTCTCTATATAAACATCGAGAGCTTTTATCATATGATTTTCAATAGGTATGGCAATTTTAATTATCACCTCTTTTTCATGATTAAAGAGTAAGCGAATCATATAAAAAAGTATATGCACACCATCAGCTGAAGGAATGAGATGATGGAGTGAAGTACCTAATTCATTAGGAAGCATTTCATCAAAACGTTTTTCAAAGATGGGAGAAAGCTTTTTTTCAGATTCATAATGAAAATACCGATTTCCAGTGGCATCAAGAAAATCGACACGTCGAACATGATGCTCTTTTGCATACGAATTTGCTAGCGAATTAAACCATAAAGGATCTTTTTTTTGCGCTTCACTGAGACTGGCATATTTCTCTTCAAATTTTTGTTGCATGTGGGTAATATAACCATCAAACTGCTACACACTTCGCTTTTCAAGAAAATAAAATCCTGTTGCAATTCCCATAGCAACGATAATTATCAGACCAATTAAAAGTCGTATAAAGAACCGTATGAGTTGATTTTTTCGAAACTTTTCAAACATGTTATCTCCTATTGAATATACCAGCTGACACTAAAACGTCCCCAACTACTGGTATGTGAATTTTCTTTTGCGGTACCTGTGGGAAACAAGTCTAGTGACATGTGAACATTTTGTATAAAGAGGTTCAGGCTCATTTTCGCTGTCATGACGACACTGGGTGTATAGAAGTTATAACCCTCCTCTTTGGCAGCCTCAAAAAGGTAAAAGTAGGGAATGTAGTTGGCTGACATACCCATATCAACTGCCCAACCCCAGACATCAGGACGCAGATCGAGATTCAGTATTTGACTTGGTGTATTGTTAAAAAAAGTACTAAAGACGATAAAGTTACGTGGCATGTTTTGACCAAATCGTACCATTGATCCCGCCCCAATATCGACGAGTACATTTCCAACATCACCATAATAGCTATTGAACCATTCAAAATCGACACTATAAAAAAGACGTTTTTCATAACTTCTAGTGCCATGCAAGTAGCCCAGTCCCATCATAAATTGAGGACCGAGTTGATTGTCCCACCCTCGCGGGGGATCATTATTAATTAATTCATGGATTTTTGTCTGTATCCACTCAGCACCTGAATTTTCACCTATAATTCCTAGAGAGAAGCGATACTGATCAAAACTTGTATCATCAGAAGCAAAAAGCGAAAAATGGCTACCTAAATATCCGACATATGGAAGATCGTCATAATTAGGTTCTGTGGCATTGATATCAGAGGGAGTGATAATCACTTCTTGAAGAGAGATCGAGGCATGAAGCTCTTTGTGTGAGAGCTCAACAAAAGGAATCATCTCAACACTTTGACGTATAAAGTTGATATATCCGTTATGATACTCCGTTGAATTTGCTTCATAACGTGAACTCATCCATGATATAACGCCCCCACCGGTATAAGAGTCGTCTGATCCAAAGAGAAGATCATTATCTAAAGCAATATTCCAAGTATCAGCAAAGAGGGCACTTTGTACTAACATGACATATAATACGATTCTTTGTATCATAACGCTTCCTTACATGTAAGGCATTAAAGCAACCAGAAAAGTTTTACTCCAACACCAAAAGAGGATTTTATCGAATAAGAATCAATCTCATTACCATTGTGATTGTAGATGCTAAAACTAAATAATAAATTCGTATTAAGCTCTAGGTCTTGACTAATATACCAAGTAGCTCCCATATTGCTCAAATAATCGGATACCTCAATATATCCCAATTAAACTCCCAGTTGGTATAGCTTAGAGCTGCAAAAAAGTTGTTGATCTGGACTTTGTTTTTCTTAACGGAAACGGAGCCTTCACTGCTACTAACTTTTGCATTGTCAAGATAGCTACTTTCAACTGAAAGCTTTGGTGCAGCGAGGCGCTCAAGGAGACTCTGCTTTTCTATGAGCTCTTGAGAAAAAAGTTTACATGTAAAGAGCAAAATAGCAAAAGAGAATGCCTTCATGGCTATACTTGTCCACGCTCATAAAATTTACGTAACCACGCATCTAATGGGTACATAAAACGGTAAATTGCAGGAACGATTAAGAGTGTTAATATCGTTGAACTGATCAGACCTCCGATGATAGCAATGGCCATAGGCGCATTACTTTCATGTCCCGCGCCCGTTCCAAAAGCGAGTGGTATCATTGCACCGATCATGGCGAAAGTGGTCATCAAAATTGGACGAAGTCGACGTTCACCGGCTTCTAATATCGCTTCATTAACCTCTTTACCCTCTTTAATCGCTTTATTGGCAAAGTCTACCACTAAGATGGCATTTTTACCGACCATTCCCAGAAGTAAAATAATACCGATCATGACAAAGATACTAAATGGATTCCCACTAAGATAGAGTGCTAAAATAACTCCTGTAAAACTCAGTGGTAGTGCGACCATGATAATAATAGGCTGAATGAGGGATTCATATAGAGCTGCTAAGATGAGATAGATCAAGATCACGGCGAGACTTACGGTAAATGCAAAGGCTGCAACAGTATCTTGCATCCGCTCGATATCTCCAGTATAGCGGTAGCTGTAGCCTTGTGGTAGCATCTCTACCATCGCTTTATCGATAACCCCAACCACATCATTAAGCGGTGTTCCATGTAGGTTTGCCGTGATTAATATTTTACGTTCTCTGTCAAAACGGTTAATCGAAGCCGCCCCTTTAGTCGTTTCAAAATAGATCAGACCTTCAAGCGATACAAACTCACCGTTGGCAGTTTTAAGCTGTACCTTTCGGATATCATCCACCATGGTACGGTACTCATCCGAGATACGCAGGGTAATGTCATATTGGCGTCCCTGATCTTCAAAGTTTGAGATTGCGGTATCACTTGAATACGCTGCGCCTAAAACGCCTGCAATCTGTTCGGCACTGACACCCAAGCGTTGCGCACTTTCACGGTTGATCGTGATACGAATTTCAGGTTTACCCGGCTCATAATCACTATCGATATCGATAGCTCCTTTGGTGTTATTTAAAAGAGTGACGAGTTCTTGAGAAATCTCATCAAGTTTATTAAGATCAGGGCCGGTAAGGACGACTTGAACGGGTGCATTACTCTCACCTGTATCGATAGGAGGGAGGTCTTCCACGCTGATCACATGATTTTTGTATTTTGCAAAGACTTCACGATAGCTGTTAACGATCTCTTCTAAACCTTCCACACGCTCAGCAACGGGTACGAGTTTGACATAGATCATCGCTTTGTGTGTCTCTTGGGCAGAGTTATAACCAATAGTAAGCGCAGTATCAATCACACGGTTATCACTTTCAAATTCAGCCATCATTGGAACCGTCTCTTTTTTCATCGCTTCAAGTGAGATTCCAACAGGCCCTTTGATCATGATACGCATCTCACTCATATCTTCCATAGGAACAAAGGTACCACCAACTTTGCCTGCCAAGCTACCAGAGACGATCAGTATCGCAATCGCAGCAATAATTGTCAGGGTCTTAAAACGGATCAATACAGAGAGCAGTGAACGGTATGCTTGATCCACTTTGACAAAGATCGGCTCTGTCATATGCCAAAACTTGCTCTCGGCACCGCTAAGTACGCGAGCACTTACCGCTGGAATAAACATAATGGCAATAAAAAATGAGAGTACAACACCCGAAGCAACGGTCATAGCGAAGGAGTTGAAAAATTTACCGACCAGTCCATCCATAAATGCGACAGGAATAAAGACGGCGAGAAGCATTGCAGAAATTCCCAAGATAGAGTATGCCATCTCATGAACACCCTCATAAGAGGCTCTAAATCCCTCCATTCCCTCTTCCATCTTTTTAGAGATGTTTTCGATAACAACAATAGCATCATCGATGAAGATACCAATAGCCAGAGTCAGACCGATGAGTGTCAAGCGATTTAGATCGTATCCTAAGATATCGATAATGGCAAAGGTACCGATAATGGATGTCGGAATCGCCAAGGCCGAGACGATGGTCGCTTTAAAGTTACGTAAAAAGAAGAACACCACAGCTATAGAGAGAAACGCTCCAAAAAGCAGGTCAAACTTGACATTGTCGATATTGACCATGATTTTTTGCGATTGATCCTCTACGAGTGTGAGTTCAAGCTCTTCGCCTGCAAAAGAAAGCAGATCTGGCATGGCCTCTTTGACACCTTTAATAACATCCAGAGTATTGCTTCCTGAAATTTTCTGTACTTGGAGTAAGACACCCGTTTTACCATTGACCGATGAGTAACTTTTAGCATCTTCAAGACCATCTTCAACACGGGCAATGTCTTTAAGACGTACCCCCGGTTTGATCATGATATTTTGAAGGGCATCAACACTTTTGGCATCACCACGTGCTTTGATAACGAGTTCATTTTGAGCACCAATAAGCTTACCACCACCCGCACGTACATTTTGTTTGGAGATGATGTTTTGAAGTTCACGTGCTGAGATGTTGTACTTGTTGAGCATAAATGGATCGGCAAAGATACGCACTTCTCGATCACGATAGCCGACAATTTTTACTTCAGCCACATCAGGGACACGTTGCAGACGCGGTTTGAGTCGTTCATCAGCAAAACGCATCAAATCTTGCTGTTTATCATTTTTAGTCGCAACAAAAAGTTTGATCGCTGCCGCACCGCTGGTACTGACTTTTTTAACGATTGGGGTCTCTACCGTAGCATCAAGACTGATTCCACCCATTTTGTCACGTACATCATTGGCTGCTTGTTCGATATCTTTAAAAAGCTCAAACTGTACCATGACGACACTCATCCCCTCATAAGAGGTCGAGAGCAGTTTATCGATACCATCAATTCCCGATATCGCCTCTTCGATCTTATCGGTTACCTTAGACTCTACCGTTTCAGGATCAGCCCCATAGTAGGCCGTCTCAACGGTAATAATAGGAATATCAACATTAGGAAATAGGGCAACTGGCATGGAACGAAAGGACATCATTCCAAAGACGACAAGCGTCATGACCATCATCAAAGTAGTGATGGGTCGGTTTATAGCAAAGCGATACATTATTTCACCTCAATCATACCCTCACCAAAGAGTCCGGGCATGAGATCTTTGGCGTGGACTTCGGCGAAGGCTTTACGTGTATTGGCATCAACGGTAGGATAGATCTTTACGATTTTACCTTCATAGTTTTCATTCGATCCATCGACTTTGTACGTTACATGTAAGCCTGGTTCGATCTGCTGCCAGTACTTCTCATCAAAGCTCAGTACGAGTTTTACCTTGGTGTCATCAACTAGTGTGATAATTGGCTCTAACATGGCACCACTGACACCATCACCAATCTCTTTATGACGTTTTGAAATCACACCATTATAAGGGGCACGAAGAATACTTTTTTTGAACATCGCTTTTTTATAAGCGAGGTTTGCTTTGGCACTATTGAGTGAGGCCATACTTTTCTCATAGGCTAAAAGATACTGCTCATACTGGTCATCATCAATGACATCTTTAACCTTTTCGTAACGCTCATAGGTCTGCTTGGCAAAGCGGTGATTGACCTCTGCAAGTTTCAGATCGGACTCAGCCAATTCGACTGAGAGTTTAAGGTCTTCATTATCAAGCGAGAGGAGCACATCGCCTTTTTTGACATGATCCCCAATGTCTACATGTAAGATTTGGATGACGCCTGTTGTTGTCAATGTCAGATCGGACTCTTGCATCGCTTCGACATCAAATGTGGTATAGATCTCTGTAGCACTGAGTGCCACGCTTAGTAGTGTTGTTATAAAGATAGAGGTTTTCATCGTACGTACTCCTTAATATCGAATCCTGCATAATAATAGTATTGGGCGTAAGCCAACTGGAGGGCATTTTCAGCGCGATTTAGTTGCGCTTGGGCATTACTTTTTTGATAGAGTGCATCAAGATATTTCACATAGTCTACAATGTTCGCACGGTATTTTTTTTCTATCGCTTCAAAGGTTTTAAGTGAGGCACTTAGGCCGACATTTGCGGCATCCAATAAGGTGTAGGAACGCTCAATCGCTTTTTTTGAAAGAGCGATGTTCGCATTTGAGCGTTTCTCTTCATAGGCTATTTGACTCGAAAGTGCTTGCTGTTGTGCCATAATGGACTGCTTCTGTTTTGAGGATGAGAAAAAATCAAAGAGATTCATACTCGCCACTACCATGAGACGATTCTGTTTATCAACCCGATCAATAGGAAAGGCCTCTGAATAATTTTGGTAATCATAAAAACCGTAAGTATCTTGGACACTCAAGCTTGGATAGTAGCTTGAGGTACTCTGCTCGGCAAGGTAGCGCGTTGCATCAGATTGATGACGAAGGGATTGGATGCTATCGAGTTGCTGAGGTTTTTTATATTTAGGGATACTGAGTTGACTCTCTTTGAGTGCATCGATTTTAATGCCACTCAATGTATAGAGCATGGATTCATATTTATCGGCACTATATTGTAAGGTGGCGATCTCATATTCTGTATTTGCCAATGCTGCGTGAATACGTTCCACCTCTTCTTCCGTTACGATACGGGCACTGAGAAAACGTTTTTGTCGTTTGAGCTCTTCTTGAAGCTGTTTTTTACTCTGCTCTTGCGCCTCAATATCACCATAAACATTCAGGAGTCTAAAATACGCCTGTGTCACTTCAAGTGAAAGGGCTTTTTTATAGCCTTTAAGGTCTGAACTGCTGGCATTGATGCGTGAACGGAGCTCATCAAGTGCATTTTCACGTTTAAAACCGTCAAAAACAAGGACACTCGCCGTTGCGTAGGCGGTGTAAGACTCACCCACATCCATTGTGCCTTTTTCATCGACAAAACTGCCACTAGCTCCTAAATCGATACGTGGCATATAGGCTGCTTTTAGTGATTCGCGACTTAGCTTAGTCCCTTTCTCTTTCTGGACATAGACATCGACCAGTTCGTTTTGGTGAGCTGCTTCAATGAGTTCTGAAAGTGATTGTGATGCCATCAATACAGAAGTTGTAAAGACGACACTCAAAAGTATCTTTTGCATTAATCCTCCTTTATCAGTTTTAAAAAATTGTTGACCACATCATCTTGACGCGACATGAGATCAATCTCGAAACGGACGCAGTATTTAATCTGTCCTATTGTCAAACCATCAAATAGGTAGACCATCTCCATAGGATTTCGAGAACAGTTAAACTCATTTTTCAGTGGTGCCATAACATCAGTAGCCATCATGTGATAGATGCCATCGATAGGATTCTCACCCTTTGCTTGTGTCAAAAAAACAGTCGGGTCATTACCAATGCTTTCTCGTAATGCATTATGATTTTGTATCATAGCTGTGAATTTAATTTCAACCATCTTATGTAGTTTTTTCATCGTGCTATCGCACTTTTGAAGCTCTTCTTGAAAGATTTTGCTGAAATGTTCAATCTGTGCAATGATAAAGGCACTGTAGAGATTCTCTTTAGATTCAAATAGCGAATAGATTGTTCCTACAGAGACTTCAACATTTTTGGCCAGATCTGCCACTTTCATATTTTCATAGCCATCTTGATTAAAAAGCCTTCCCGCCTCTTCAAGAATCAACTCTCGTTTTAGTTCCTGCATCTTTTTGCGTATCGACACCTTCACTCCTTTTTACATGTAAGTGTGAAATTATGAACTCTATTTCCTTAATAGAAAATTAAAAGCTTAAAAATGAATAAGGTTCATTATTAAGAACTATAAAGAGGATGTTTTAGAGTTTAATGGGAGTGGGAGAGACGACAAAGCGTCTTCCCAGATAAAGTGAGAGGATTAGTAGTTTATTCTGCGATTCCTTCGAGTTCGATCATCAGTTTGATCTCATCACCGACAACAACACCACCCGCTTCCATCATTTTGTTCCACGTTAAACCGTAGTCACTGCGACTGATTTTACCTTCAAGACTCATACCGCTACGTTGATTGCCCCATGGATCTTTGATCTCACCAGAAACATCTGCATCAAGTTTGATGGTTTTAGTGACCCCGTTTAGAGTGAGTTTACCTTCAACACTGTTACCACGTTTTCGAGTCATCTCAAAAGTCATTTCAGGATTTTTTTCGACATTGAAAAAATCTTCATTACGCAGGTGCTTATCACGTTTTTCTATACCGGTATCGACACTTTCAAGTGCTACGGTTCCCGAGAGCGAGGTCAGAACACCATTTTCTAGCTTGTAAGTTCCACTAAAATCATTGAAGTGTCCTTTCACATTGCTCACCATCATATGGCGGACTTTAAAAGAGACACTAGAGTGAGAAAGATCAACATTGTAGCTTGTACCCATAAGAGTAGATGCTGATATCAGCAGAGCGGCTAAGGTTTTAGTTAAGGGCGACAGAGACATGTTTTTTCCTTTTAAATTTTATTCTAAATTGTAATAAAATAACTATTAATTATATCAGTATCATATATTTAAGCCGAGATTTTTGGTTTTATTTAAGTATCTAAGAGGGATTTAGGCTTTTAAACCTTCAAAAAGCGTTTGGGTTCCTGCGGTAAAAATAGCATCAAGGTTATCCTTTACATGTAAGTGCCCGTCGATCAGTAGATTGGCTAAACCGTGAATCATTGACCAGACTACTGTCGCTTGAAGTATGGGATCATCTTTTTTAAAGAGAGCATCTTCTTGACCTTCAATAAGAAGCGCAACCAGTGCATGAAAGCCTGTAGCCTGGGTCTCATCCTTGATATCACAGTTCTCTTCTCGGACATCTTGAAGTTCATGACCAAAGATCATACGATAGATGGCAGGATTTTCTAGAGCAAAGAGGATGTAAGCACGACCCATGTTATTGAAACGTTCGAGTACACTAAACTCTTTTTGCAATAAGGTAGGTCTTATCGTGTCATCTAACTGCTCAAATCCGGCTTGAATCACTTCACGCATTAAGCCCTCTTTAGAATCAAAGTGACGATAGAGCGCAGAACGTGACGTTCCTACCCGTTTTGTGAGTTCACGTAGTGTAATACTCTCTAAACCCTCTTTCTCTACCATTTCAAGGGCAGTTTTGATAAGAGACTCTTTTAAATTTCCGTGATGATAGGCTTGTTTCATAACATCATTGTAACATAATTTTGATTTCATGTTGACATCGTTCACATAAAATGTTAACATTGTCAACATGAAATCATATTAGGAGTTAAAATATGAAATTTTTTATGATAATAGTAGCTTTAGTCAGTCTGCTTTATGGAGTTTCTTATCAAGAGTTGGCGCAAAAAAGTGATGATGCCCAAGCGGGCTTTGAAGATGCAAAGTCTCAGATGAGTATGACACTGATCAATGCAAAAGGTCAAAAACGTGAGCGTCTGATGAAGATGCAAGTTCTTGAAGGAGCGCAAGGTGACAAGTCGCTGATGGAATTTTTATCTCCTGCTGATGTTAAAGGAACAAAGTTTTTAAATTATGAACATGTCACTAAAGATGATGATCAGTGGCTCTATCTCCCTGCACTCAAACGGGTTAAACGCATCGCCTCAAAAAACAGGTCGGGTGCTTTTATGGGGAGTGAGTTCTCTTATGAAGATTTGAGTGCTTTTAATGTTGATAAGTACCGTTATCCTGAGGGAGAGGCAAAAGTATCAGAGTTTGAGGGTAAAAAAGTCTATATAGGTGAAAGCAAACCCGTTTCAAAATACTCAGGTTATACCAAGCTTGTAACTTGGGTCGATGCAACAAGCTATCTGATTCAAAAAATTGAATATTATGATCGTAAAAAAGAGCTTTTAAAAACGGCTATTTTCGAGGATTACAGACAGATAGATGGGGTATGGCGTATCGGAAAGATTCGTATGAGCAATATTCAAAATGATAAAAAGACGATCTTGGTTTGGAGTGATGAGCGCATTAAAACAGGTCTCAAAGCTAAAGATTTTCATAAGCGAGTCTTGAAAAAATGAGACTCTTTCTCTCTCTGGCACTACTGAACACTTTTGTCTTTGCAGCGTTTGACTTTCAAGGACATGTTGGTGTGGAGTCTCAAGCCTTTTTAATAGTTCCTAAAGAGAAACATAAAAACAATTTTACAGCGTATGAGCAGTTAGAGATAAGTTACTCTCATGATGCTATGACAGTGGCGACACGACTTTATGCACAGCAAGATTATTATGACATGCAAGGAGATGAAGAGAACAGGCGTACTTTTGCTCGTATCGATGAGCTTTATGGGCTTATTGAGTTTGATGAAGACGCGCTGTTTGGGGGACGAAATATCCGATTTTGGGGAGCCTTGGAAGCACGTAATATCGTGGATGGCTTTAACACACAAGATCTGCGTAACGATCTTTTTAATCCCGACAAGATGGGAGCCTGGAATCTTGCGTATTCCCACTATACGGACAGTGGAGAGTTCTCACTTATCATCAAGCTCTATGAAGAGGAGCAGAAGCTAGCCGGACAACCCTATGTTTATTACTTTTTTCCGCCATTTGTGAGCTATGATGAAAGACTTCAAAGTGAGGCGTCACTCTATCGACCGACGCTCTATCTGAGTTATTCAGGAACTACAGAGAGTGAGATTGCGATTGATTATGCGGTGATTTTACAGCACGGGTATGATTCGCAGCGCTATTTTAAATCTGATGGCCCTCTTAATGGCACGCCCGTTACTTTTCAAGAACATGCTTATCTAGTAAATAAAGTGATGACCTATAATACAGCGGTTATTGATGCCACCTTGATCAAACTTGAAGCCCTCTATACCGATGTGATTGATGATGAGCAGATTTCAGATTATTGGCATCTGGGTATCGGTGTGGAGTACACACTGAATTTTGAAACACTCGATGGTGACTTGGGACTGATTGGTGAATACTATCGTTATGAGACACTTGATAGTGAAAAATATAGTGATCTAGAACTCTTTGAGACCTTTCAAAATGATCTGTTCTTAGGGCTTCGTTACAGCTTTAATGACCCCGATGACAGTACTCTTTTGGGTGGTGTTATTGCTGATATAGAATATGATGAACAGGCCTATTATCTGGAGTATGAAAGCCGTTTTGCAGAGTCGTTTAAGGTGAACTTCGATTATCGATATATCGAACCCTCATCCAGTGATATGACCGCCTATGCACTTTTAAAACGTCATGAACGCATTGGCCTGAAAGTGGCCTATTTCTTTTAAGCTTACATGTAAGGAAAAATTATGGATAAATTTGTCGATTTTATAATTCGTTTTCGTTGGTATATAGCGATTGCTATCCCTTTGATAACGGTAATGTTTGCTTCGCAGCTAAAACATCTGGAGTTTGAGGGAAGTTATCGGATCTGGTTTGGAGAAGAGTCTTCAATACTAAAAGATTATGATAGCTTTCGCGCTGTCTTTGGTAATGATGATGGCGTGAGTATTATCTTTCGCGATGAAGCGGGGGTTTTTAATCCCAAAGCCTTACATGTAATCTCCCGTATCACTCAAAAACTCTGGGAGACCAAGGATATTGCGCGTGTTGATTCGATTACAAATTATCAGTATGTTCACGCAGACGAAGCGTACCCTGATGAGGTGATTGTTGAAGACTTTATAGAAGATGTCGATGCCTTAAGCCCAAGCCAATTAGCTCAAAAAGCGAAGATCATCTTAGGTGAAGCGATGATACTTGGCCGTATTATCAGTGATGATCTCAAAACAACAATGATCGTAGCACGAATGACGCCTAAAGCGGGTGATGACCCTGAAGTTTCAGCGCGTCTGAAAAAAGCAGTCGAAGCGATTGTGGCTGATGAAAGTGAGAGCGGTTACCGTTTTTATCTTGCGGGAGGTCCGATTTTAAATATGTCATTTATTGACTTGGGTCAGCATGATGCCTCAACGTTTACGCCTTTAGTACTGCTGATCGCAATGCTTATCTTATGGGTCATTTTTCGTCGTCCCTCCGCGGTACTTTTGAGTATTTCTGTGGTGATCTTTACCTTTTTAATTGTCTTAGCTATTCAGGTGATGTTGGGTTATCGAATGAATAACTTCACGGCCAATATGCCGGTCTTTATTGTGGCGATAGGGATCGCTGATGCGATGCATCTTTTTTGGATCTACATGTTAGGTCGTAAAAAAGGGATGGACAATCATGAGGCGATTCACTACAGTGTGCATAAAAACTTTTTGCCTATCTTTTTAACCTCAATCACAACAGCAGTGGGGTTTGCCTCGTTAGGAATCTCCGCAGTGGTTCCTATTAAAACCTTAGGTATTGCCACGGCTAATGCCGCGCTGTTAGCCTTTGTCTTGACGATATTATTTGTTCCCGCCATGTTGGCCATACTCAATCCAAAAATCAAAGCGACACAGTTAGCCAAGGAGAAAAAAACAAGCCTCTTAGCGCACCGAGTTAGTCGTTTTATCATGGCGTATGATATTAAGATACTTGTCAGTAGTAGTCTCTTTATCTTAGCCATTGGAACGGGACTCTATCATGTGAAAGTAGATTCTAATACCGTGCGCTATTTTTCTGAAGAGGTTCCTTTTAGAGAGACCGTGACCTTTATGCAGAAAAACATTTCAGGGCCGATGACGTATGAGATTGTTGTAGATTCTAAGCAAAAAGATGGGATTAAAGATCCAAAATTTATGAACACTGTTGAGGAGTTTTATAAGGTCTTTAGAGAAAAATATCCCGATATGCGCCATATCTCATCACTAAGTGATGTGGTGAAAAAGTTTAATGAGGTGATGGATGGCTCTTACAGTATTCCTAATGATAGAAATCTCATTGCCCAATATCTCTTGCTCTATTCGCTCTCACTTCCTCAAGGGATGGAGATCAATGATAAAATGGATGTGGATGAGAGGCTGCTTCGTGTCACTGCGGCGATGAATATTGTTGATACTTCAAAAGATCTGGAGATGATGCAGTGGGTAGAGCAGTGGTGGGAGCAGACTCCCTACAGTGCAAAAATCAATGGTCAAACGGCGATGTTTGCTCATATGCAGCATGATGTGACCGATACCTTGATTAACTCCATTTTACTTGCGATCACAGCGGTCTCTATTATGATGATCTTTATCTTTAGAAATTTGCGGATTATTCCGCTCTTTATTGTGCCCAATATCTTGCCGATTGTTTTAGTTGTCGGTGTGATGGGATGGCTTGGACTTACGATTGATATTGGGGTGGCGATATCGGGAGCGATTATTATCGGAGTGGCAGTAGATGACACCATACACTTTTTAGTCAAATACCGTGAAGCTCGAAGCCGAGGAGATTCACTCGAAGATGCACTTGCTTATGTGATGCAGTATGCAGGGAGTGCTATTATATTTACGACAATCATACTGAGCGCGGCATTTATGATCTTTGTCTTTAGTGACTTTTTACCTAATGTTCATTTTGGTATTGTGACGTCGATTGCTCTCGTCATTGCAGTTTGGGTTGATCTTTTGATCTTGCCTGCAGTACTCAGTCGTTTTGATGCTAAAGAGAAGAGTCTGCTGGTAAATCACTCAGACTCTTGATTTTTTACTCTTTTTCTATAGTGAGGTTTTTATTTCCACAAGCCTTTTTCTTGTCACAGTCTTTTTTCTTGTCACAATATTTTTTACTGTGACATCTCTTTTTTTGAGAACAGCTACTTTTATCAGCACACAGACGAGGAGACTCTTTTCTTAAAAGTGCTTTGTAGTGTTGATGGGCTGCCATAAGGCGGTGAAGCTCTTCACGTTGCTCATGGTTGAGAACAATATAGATGGTGTCAATAAGATCCACTTGAGCTTCAAGCTTTTTATACAGAGTATGCTCTTTAATAAAAGCCTCTTTATCAAAGCGAGCTTCTTTAAAAGCGTCGATGTTAAGACCACGATTGATGGCCTTAACATCGCGTTTATACATTGCGAATGCTAATTTAATATCGGGCTGTTGTCGTAACTCCATAATATTAAGTGCGTAGGTGAGTGTTTTGAGAACACCGTTATTTTTTTTATGACAGCTATGAGTGCCACAGGCAAAAAGAAACGATGTTAAGATTGCGGTGATGAGAACTATTCGCATAAGTATCCTTTATGTTGTGTTAGAAGAATACTATAAGAAAGATTAATATAAATATAGGTTTTTAATCTTGTTCGTAAAGATCAAAAATATTAATATTATCCGGAAGTTTTTGAACACCGTCACGATAAGAACGGGTATTAGAGATGATGCGCTTAAAATGTTTTCGTAAAGAGCTTGCATCAGGAACATTGGGACGAAACCAGTCTCCCTTAGCCGAAAAAAGCCAGTCAATAGCACTTTTGATGTCATCTAGCGTGTAGTTCTGCTCCTGCATTAAGTATTTGATCTCTTTGGCCCATGACATGACATCAAAAGGAGATTCAAATTGAGGATCAATAGCAGAGAGTTTAGAAATAAAGTACTCGGTCATAGCAAATTGCTCTGCTGAGGGTCTGTATTCATCTAAGACGATCTCCTTAGAGCTACTAGATGGATTTTTAGCCAACTCACGGTGCATCCATCGTAAAAACTCGGCGCGCCAATCAAAAGAGCGGTTGTTTCTAGAGCGTTGATAGAGATTAAAATCATTATAGATCTCTGAAGAGAGACTGTTTTCATCGAGCTGAGAGAGCGCAAAGCTTTCTAGAGCGAGTGCCTTTTCCTGAGACAAGTTGAGATAATACGTTGCGTCATGGTACTCTTGTTGTAAGGTTTGTGAGACGCTTGGCGCGGCAAGGGAAGGGTTGTTGATGGTTTCAATGAGCTCTTTATGAATACCGTAGAGTATGTGGGTATTGACCCCATCGCGTTGACGTTGTGTTTGCAAAATATTTTTACTCACAAGAGCGTCCAGAGCACTGATGACTTCCTTTACAGGAGTCGTTAGCTGATCTGAGAGAACTTTAGCACTGACTCCTAGATCATGTGAACCCCAGGTAAAGGTGTGCCGAATGATAAGTGGAATA
This sequence comes from Campylobacterota bacterium, assembly GCA_034659135.1. GTDB lineage: Bacteria > Campylobacterota > Campylobacteria > Campylobacterales > Sulfurimonadaceae > S010-53. The sequence goes on along the minus strand of JAYEGP010000290.1, from coordinate 1,442 downwards.
AGCGCACGTTGCAGCAGGTTGAGATCAGCTCTATCAATTAAGACTTCAGGAATCTGAACCATTAGACCCCTTTAGGAGTTGTAAGCTGAGGCCTTACATGTAAACGTACCCTGTTGTACTCAGCATTAACAACTTCGAGAAAATAGGACTTATCTGCTGCAACATTATCAAAAATCCAGCGTTTTCCAAGATTGCGAATCACATCAATGTCCTCTGCGTTTAATAGCAGTTTACCCGTAGTTTTATCTTTAATTTTACTAATATAGATCGCCTCAAAACGTTCTTGATCAGAACCTTCGGCATTCTCATCAAGGATAATATTTTTACGGAGTTCATACATAAGCTTATATAAATTTTTTGCACTCTCATCTTGAGTAAGCGTTTTTTCATTAAAGCTTTGTGCGACTAAAGAGATCTTTTCATAAGGGTTTTTAAAACTCATATCACCTGCTGAAAGACGGCGAAAAAACTCACGATATTGCGAACGTTTTATGGAGTCTGTCAAGTCTGCAATATGAGCCCGAAGATTGATATCTTCTTCGATCTTATAATATTGCATCAGTGAGGTGACAAACTGGGTTTTGATATTGTGTTCAGTCTGATTCTCTTGCATACGTTCTCCTCGATGGAGTATTTTATCAAATTGGTACTAAAAGCTTACATGTAATGGGCAGCTCCAACAAACGCTCATTGCAATACTCCAACCTGAAACAAGGTAAAATTTCAAAAACTATTTTTTGATTTTGTCTATTTTTTAGTAAAAATTCAGATGATATCTTATCTTTATGAAGCTGAGGAAAAAGATATTGAAGCGTTGCTTCCTTGGAATGTTAGGTTGAACTGACTTTTTTTAAATGTCATGATGGAGTTTACTTGGGGCTTGCATGAAATTTACTTTTAATATTATCTTTTATTAAAAAAGAGTACTATAAGAAATGTTTTTAAAGATTGGATTATGATGAAGAAATTGATTATACTTACAGTAATGATGGGTAGTTTATTTGGAGCTACGTTTAATGTCTCTACGACACCAGAGCTCAGACAGGCACTGCTTGATGCAGCTCAAAATGGTCAGGATGATACGATTGTATTGGCTGATGGGACTTATAAGACTACTGATGATGGGCAAGGGACGTTTATCTTTTTAGATAATGAGGATTACAACTTAACACTTAAAGGCTCAAGTGCTGAGAATGTTATTTTAAGTGGTGAGAGTCAGCATCAGATATTTAATCACAATTCTACAGAAAATGCACCATTAGCTTTAGAGAAATTGAGTTTTGTGGATGGGAATAATACAGAAGGTTCTGGTGGAGGCGTTTATACAGATTACAGTATTGAAGTAACTGATTGTAAGTTCACTAATAATAGTGCTGGATCCATTGGAGGAGGATTTTATTCTTCTTATTCTTCTTCTGCAACAGTAACAGTAACCAACTCTA
>JAYEGP010000289.1:0-1652 GCA_034659135.1 Campylobacterota bacterium | reverse complement strand
ACTATAATGTCTTCCTTTGTCAAGACCACTTAACCCAACACTCTTATTTCACCCATTATGCTACTAACTGTAACTCTTGATCTTCATCTATTAAACCGTTGACATATTTGTCATAAATCTCATTAGGAATCAGAATTGAATAAAATGTAAATCTAAGCGATTGCTATTTTAGTTCTAGTCACACTATTTTATGAGGAGCATAGCCTTAGCTACGCGACGATTAAAATCGTTTGACTAGGGCTAAAAGAGTACGCTAAGATTTATGTTTTATTTAATTTTGATTCCTTAGGTGCTCACTGGGTCTATTTTAAAACTGATCACTCACTGAGCTGTTTATCAGTAATGAAGGATCAAAGATCACAACCTGATTACGTCCGTTCTCTTTGGCGTGATACAGTGACATATCTGCAAACTTAATACATTTCCAGATACTATCACTATCCTCAGGAAACATCGCGGCACCTACGCTTAAAGTCTTAGAAAAAGATTCTGCTCCTGCTGATATGATCTGCTTAGAAAAGGTCACGCGAATCTTTTCAGCAATCGATTTTAAAGACTCTTTGTCACAGAGGTATTCAAGATCAGGTTCATTATAGGCTTTACATGTAAGATCAAAATTAGTTGAGTCAACATTCATATTAATACGATCAGCACGATAGCTACCCTCTTCAACACTACAGTGACAACTATTGGTACTGTAAACCACCTTTTTAACTCCACTCAAAATATCCGCTTCAATAAATGAAAAGTCCCTGATTGAAAATTTATTGATAAAGACATAGGCAAGACGTTCATAAATATCTTCAAAATTTTCATCATGCTCTATGGTCTGTTTAAATTTGTAGATTTCTGAAAGTTGATCAATAGTGTTGTTGATGTTAATAAGAGGATCACTATTTTGTACCTGGTTTTTATTTTGTATAAAAACACAGACTTTTTTATCAATTTCATCAAAAATATTTTGAAGTTTCTCAAGCAGTGAGTTGAGCATATCGGCAACTTCTTTACTATCAGACAGAGCCCCACCATGAACGCGTTTAGAGTAATCACCCGTATACGCCGACATCATCACATCTTTGATGGAGTAGAAAATATTGACATAAGGTTTTAAAAACCTATTAACAACAATAAGAACAATTAAAATAATGACAATAGCAAAGGACGCAGTATAGGCCATTGTCGTCATACTGCTACCACGAACATCACTCACATCGATGATCATACTCACTGCACCAAGGATCTCACCCTCTTTTGCCTGATGGCAACTCAGACAGTTTGGAGTGCCCTTTTTTCAGCACTTTGAATGGCAAAATTTCTAAAGTTCATCGCGATTATTATCATAGAGATAAAAAAGGTAAGAAATAATCCTAATAAAATAAAGCTTACTTTTTGTCTTGTACTCATTAATATTATCCTAGTTTTGTGATAAACTGAATCATATCATATAAAATAATATTATAGTTATTACTTTGAAAAAATTTAAAATATCTGTAAAAATGAAACTATTCTTGAGCTTTTAAAGCTTATCTCTTGGCACAAATTCTAATACCGTAGCATTGATACAGAAGCGTCTTCTCCCATCTCCTCTGGGAAAGACATGTCCGAGATGGATACCACTTTTTTTAGCGATAACTTCAACACGTTTCATTCCC
>JAYEGP010000288.1:0-8784 GCA_034659135.1 Campylobacterota bacterium | reverse complement strand
TTTTTTATCTCTTTAGAGAGTTCAATAAGAATATAATCTCCAAATGGATGTCCATAGGTGTCATTAACTTTCTTAAAGTGGTCAATATCAATCATAAGTAGTGAAACTGGTTTATCTTCACGCTGTGCTAGAGCAATAAAGTTATGAGTTTCTTGAAAAAAATAGTAGCGATTGTAAATTTTGGTTAGACTATCTGTTATAGAGAGCTCATGTAGCTCATTAACACTGTTTCCAAGAGACTCATTAGTAGTAATTGCATGAAGGTGATTTGCGAAAACTGTTTTTGATAAGAGTAAAACAATGGGTATAGATATAAGGAGATACATCGCTATAGAAAGATGGATAGGTGTAGCATAAAAAAACATCATAGCAATTTGTGGAAGTAGCATTAAAAAGAAGTAGAGCACATAGACGTAGAAGATAGAAGCAAGAGAAAGAACCCCAGCAGTTATAATACCGACAATCATTATTAAAGAGGTGAATTCATAAGGTGAGGGAGCATATATAGCCCCTAAGATCGTAGCACTAGTCCAGATGATAGATGAAACAATAATAGATATGGAGAAGTATAAAATATGTTGTTTTGTTTTTTTTGTATCTTTCTCTTGTATAGATTGTCTTAAAACTCTAGCATTAACAAATCGAAAAATTATAAATAATATTTGAAAAAAAAACCAAATGAGTAAAAAACCTAATGGAATGTACTGCCAATACGTCCATGCAAAAATTAGTGTAACAAAGATTAAACCAAGCACAGCTTTTGGTGTCTGAATAATGACGTGTTCAATAAGCTTTGGATGATAATCATGCATGCTGTATTAGATAAAGAGTTTGAGCAATATTAAATGAGCACAGCTTGAAGTCTGATAAATGTTGAAGTGTTTTTTTACATGTAAGAGTGTATTACAATCCCCAAATTAAGGGGAAAATGTAAGGCTATTTCATATTTTCAAAAGGGTTAGTAACCACTTCTTTACGTGAAACAGTGTATGGTACGAGTGCTGCTGAACGTGCACGTTTGATAGAGATAGTAACCATATCTTGGTGACGTTTACAGTTTCCTGTAAGACGACGTGGCATAATTTTGTAGCGCTCAGATAATGAGTACTTTAATGATGCGACATCTTTGTAATCGATGAAGTCAATTTTTGCTTCACAGTATTTACAGTAACGTTTTTTGTATTTTCTTCTTTCTGCCATAAGTTTTTCCTTATATAATTATTTTTTAAAATGGAATTTCATCTTCATCAATATCAATTTCTGGAAGGTTGTTTTCTGGCATCTTAGGAGCACTTTGCTGTGGCTTTTGCTGCTGTGGAGTAGGACTTTGCTGTGGAGCATTGTACTGTTCTCTAGGCTGTTGCGGAGCATTATACTGACTAGGTGCTTGATAGGATGAATTGTGCTGAGGTTCATAACCACCATCGTGTTGCGGAGCATTGTATCCACCCGTATTTTGCCCATCAGGAGCGCTGTTACGAGAGTCTAACATCTGCATGTTTTCAACATTGATAACGTGTTTTGAACGTTTTTGTCCGTTTTGATCAACCCATTGCTCAAATTTAAGTCGTCCCTCTACAAGAATTTTACTTCCTTTTCGAAGGTATTGATTAGCAATTTCTCCAGAGCGTCCAAAAAAAGTAATATCAATAAACATTACTTCTTCTCTTTTCTCTCCATTCGTAGTGAATTTACGACTTGTTGCGATAGCAGTATTTGCGATAGCAGTACCACTTTGCATGTAGCGTAATTCAATATCACGAGTTAAGTTTCCAACCAGTACGACTTTATTAAACATTAGGTTTTCCTTGTCTTAATTAGGCTTCAGTCGCTGGTGCTTCTGGAGCTTTTTCTTCTACAGCTGGTGCAACAGGTGCTTCTGCAACTGGTTTAGCTAATTTTTCAGTTTTAGCCACTAAATCATTCCAAGCTTTTACTTCGCGTTTTGAATCATATTTGATGGTTACGAAACGAAGAAGTTCTTCATTAATACGGTAACGGCGTTCAATTTCAGCGATGTTTTTAGGTTCCATTGTGAAATAGATTACATAGAAATAACCACGTGCACTTTTTTCAATAGGGTATGCAAGTTTACGGATACCCATATCGTTGCAAATTTTGATCTCACCACCGTTAGCAGTGATAACTTCTTCAATCGCAGCGATCTGGCTTTTAGTTTCTTCTTCAGTTAATGTTGGTTTAACAATTACGAGGTTTTCGTAGTGTCTCATAGAGTATAGTCTCCTTTTGGTATTAGACCCTTCTGGCTATAAATATACATGTAAGTATGTACAAAGAGAAAGGAACTTGGAATTATAATAAAAGTAAGCTTAAAAAATGGTGAGTTTTGTGAGGTGTGCATGAGCACACAAAGATTTTACTTCTCTTTAAGAAGTTGGAGCATAGCACAGTTCATTGGGAGTGTTCTTGAGTATGAACCTTCAATGAGACCTGTCTCTAAATTGACTAATTTAACAAAAACAATGACTTCACTTTCTGTGGCGGTGTAGGTTCCAGCAACAGCATGTTTGATATTTAAATTGTCAGTACGTATTTTACGAATATCACGAGATAATATCTTAAGACCATTGCCTGAAAGTTTAAAATATTTTGAGACTTCTGCTTCGATAATATCAATGTCAAGTTCATTTGCCAAAGAGTTTTTGATGCTATTAGAGAGCACATAACCAAATTTTGATTGATTCTCTAGAGAAGTTAAATCAACAAATTCAGTGACAATGATCTCTTTTGGTAGTGGCTCAATATCATCAAAAATCGAATCTATAGCGTCATCAGTTAGATATTGGTAGTGAACACGGCTATCTGATAATGCATAACGTTTTTCATCTTTAATGAAGCAGGTCTCTTTTTTATTAGCATTGTAACTAACAACTTTTTGATAACAACCACTTAAACCAAAAAGTGCAAAAAGCACAAGGGATGATGTGATTAATGCTGAAGATTTCATTTTATATCTCCACTGCATGTACCGTTAGTACAATGCTCTGAACTACAGTCACCACAACGAGGAGTTGATTCACAGTCATCACATTTAATCATCATATTAAAGGCATTTTCTTGTGCCCCGCAACTAAGATCAGTACAGTGATTTGTAAGAGCCAGTTTAACGGTTTGAGGATCATCAATTAAGACATTGGAAGAGACAACAAGGCGGTTGTCACTAGGCTCTAAAATACGGACATTCACAAGTAGTTGTTCATCATAAATACCATAAGTACCTACGACAACAAGATAGTCATCACCAAAGTCTTTTAGTTTTGAACGATCAAGATAGAACTCTCCCTCTTTAACTTCTGAAATGACATTAACACCACGAAAATCAATAACGGTCCAGCCAAAGCGCTCTAGGTTGGTCATGATTGAATCAGAGTAGAGGCGTCCAAAATTTGATGACTGACGGAAGTCATTCACATCAACCATTGACGTTAGAATGATCTTTTGGCCATTAACCTCTTTTTTATCAGTGGCACGAGCAGTGAGCTCCTCTGTTAAGGCAGTGACTGAAGTGGGTAGATCTGGAGCACGCATAATACGATTTCGACTACAACCACCAACAACGATGGCTACAATTAAAAATAGAAATGAGAGTTTAATAATAGATTTCATAGATAACCTTATATATTTATTTTAGAAGCGTACCATGGCACCAAGTTGTACCATAACGCCATCAAGTTTGATATCTTCACCCGCTATAAGGGTGTGGCCACTGTCTGGACTAACATCCATCGTTCCACCCATAAGGTAGTCAATAGAACCTTTAATCACAAATTTGTCTCCAACTGTAAATGCTAAACCTGGTGCAATAGCATTGGTACCTGATAGCGAGATATGTGTATCACCCTCCCATGAAGGTGTTAAGATATTGTAGTTCACGATATGAGGACCAAAAGCGAATCCTGTTTGAAGACCACCGGTATAGTACATTGCTGCTTCGTATTTAATGATCGTTGCCTTAAATGCTTCATTTTGCATCTGTCCAATACCACCGATAAGGTGATAACGCCAATAATCAGTATCGATCTCAAAACCTACTGCTAGTGTTGGCATATAAGAAGCACCATTTTTAAACTCATCATATACCGCAGTTGGAGCTGGATCATCTTGAGTAGGATTTTTAATCGTTGAATAAGCACCAAATTCTGAGCTTAATAAAACATTCCCTGGCATGATTTCAGCTAATACGCTATATTCTGCCGCTACAGCGCTTGTACTACCTAAAGCACCCATTAATGAAACAAGTGTTACTGCTTTTTTAAATACATTACCCACAATGTACTCCTTCATAATATTCTGGCTAATTATTAGCCACTGTTATTTACTATGCGACTATTGTAGCGAAAAAAGTTATAAAAAAGTTATAAAATTGATTGGAAACGTAATAAGGTAGAGAGTAGAAGGCTATTTTTATCATGATTGCTACTTGATTTCATCTCAAATTCACACGCTAATAGTAAAGAGAGACCTTGTTTATAGATTTGATAAGGCAGACGAATAGAGAGTGCTGCACGTTCTTTTTCTATAAAATTGGGCAGTTTGTATCCTAAAACAGCTGCAGAATTTGCAACACCGCTGATCTTTGCCTGACAGTTGAAAAGATAAAGCTGCGTGAGATAGGTACTGATACTTGTGAGAAGTCTAATCTCGTCTTCACCACTTTCAAGAAGATGATGTAGTGAAACTTTAAAGTCATGTTTCTCCATGAGCTCTTTTAAAAACTGATCAATCTTGACTTCAGCTAGGCCAAAAACGAGTTCATCAATATCTTTAGGCGAGATGGGATGTTCAAGCAGTTGAAGTTTGGATAGCTCATTACAAGCGAGTGAAAGATCTCCATTTTGACTCTCAAAAAGATAACCTGCACTGTAATGATCAAGATTTATATTTAAGCGCATCGCTTCTTGCATGATAATGCTCTTTGCCTCTTTTTCATAAGGATTAAAAAGACGAATAGCCTCGCCACCTGCTTTTTTTGTAAAAGCCTTGTGTGAGGTTTTAAAATCACTTCCAAAATAGCTATAAATGAGATAATTATCAGGATTCTTCTTGCACAATGCTATTAAAATATCTAAGTCTGCTTTGGGGATTTTTTTCTCACTCTTAATAAGCAAGACATTACGATCACCAAAGAGAGAACCTTGAGAGAGATGCTCTTTAGCACTACTAGCATGATACTCATCATGATAGAGCGACAGTACATTGGCATCATCAATTTGCATCAATCTCTTTTTGTAATACTCAATTAAAAAATGGCTTTCACCATAAAGCATGACGGCATTAGTGATGCTATTATTGCGAATGGCAAGGTCGAGTTCATGGCGTTTCATGAATCGAGCTTTTCAAGAACACTACCATAGATTCTAGCAGTAGCTAAGTTAACACGTTCAATCTGAACCTTGACATCATCAAAGAGCATCAGAGGGATGGCATTGGTGATCTCTACGGTTGCACCTTTTATCTCATCATCGATTTCAGCTTGTAAAGAAGTCTCTGTTGTTGCAATGCGAGCATTAAAGTTTTCGTTTACATGTAAGGATGCCCAACGTGCAAACTTACGCTGCATATAACGGATCTCGATATCTGCAGATTCACGCTCTTTTTCACTAATGGCAATACTTAAGGCATCAATATTTCGTAATACATAAGAGCCTTCTTCCGTATCTTCAGCTTGAATAGCTTTGATCAGTCGATGAACAATAAGGTCGCTATAACGACGAATTGGTGAAGTGAAATGGGTATAACGTTCAAAACCTAAGCCAAAGTGTCCCGAATTTTCAGGGGCGTAACGTGCTCGCATCTGCGCACGGATAATCAGGGTGTCAACCTCACTCTCTAAGTCGCGTTCACGGGCTTGTTCTTGTATGGAGCTAATGGTCTCTTTCATCGAAGCCTTAGGCTCAATCATTATGCCGATTCCTGCAAGTTCTTGATAGAGGTTTTGAAGCTTTGTCTGAGAAGGGGGCTCATGAATACGAAAGAGCCCTCTGGTATAAACTGCTGCTGCGGCCTTGTTAGCAAGTAGCATACAGTCTTCAATAAGTGCGTGTGAAGGCGTCTCTTGCGCGTATGTTGTAGAGACAAGCTCTTGATTTTCATTGACATTCATTTCAAGCTCTTTAGAACGGAAATCATAGCCCTTTTTTAAGCGTTCTTGTTTGAGCGTATCGGTAATACTTCGAAGTGGCAAAATGTAATCAATGACATCTTTCTCTTCTTCTTTTATATGTAAGCGTTTTTCAAAGATGGCATCGATCTCTTCATAGGTAAAACGCCGTTTCGAGTGGATGATGCCCTCATAAACTTCAGAATGAGTGTTTTCTAAAGTTGTTGGGTCAAGATGCATCTCAAAAATATAGGCGAGTCTATCGACATGGGGCTGAAGCGAACAGAGGGTTTCGCTTAGCTGCCTTGGCAACATCGGAATAGAACGGTGCGGCAAGTAGATAGAAAAACCACGATAGATTGCTTCGGCGTCAATAGGGCCAAAAGGGCTGACATACTCACTCACATCAGCAATGGCGACATAGAGCACCGAATTTTCGACATCAAAATAGATGGCATCATCATAGTCTTTTGCTGTGACGGGGTCGATCGTACAAAAAGGTAGATGACGAAGATCTCTGCGTTGAGGATACTTGTTCGCATCAACAGCTTCAAAAGATTTTGCTAAGTTCAGCACCTCTTGAGTAAATTCATCATGCTTATTGTACTGAGCCAAAACGATCTGCTCATCAACCTTAGGATCATCAAGATTGCCTAACAACTTTGTAATGGTGTTGTTTTGATTATCAATTTGAAGGCAGTCTCCTTCACGATACATTGCAAGCTCTTCAGGCTCTAATGGAACACCAGCAGGGTGCTCTGTGCGAATATCAAGAAGAGATAAGAGACCATCTCTGTTTGCAACATAAGCAACACTGTAACTCACTGCGCGACCGGCAATCACGACAACTTTGGCTTGTGGGGTTCCTCGTCGTCCCATGAGGCGCATGGCAATAACTAGGTCACCCTCTTTGGCTTCACCTAGATTTTCAGACTCAATTAACAGATCACGTGCGTAGAGTCCAATGGCTTGTAGGTAGGCAGATTCATTTTGTATAGTTGAAACGGTTCCTGCGCGGTACTTTGAATGAAAACGAAATTTTGTCTCTTCTTGAACAATGATCTTTTTTTGAAGCCACTCTTGGACAAAAGGACGCTCTGCATCTAATATATCTTGGTCATGAAGACCTAGAGAGAGCCGTAGAAGGAGTGATCTCATTCGCTAAAATTGGCGAGAGACTTCTCAAAAGATTCAAGATCAAGACCGTATTGTGCTATAAGCTCTTTTGCGCGCTCAGTACTTTCAGGTGTGATTTCGCCATTAAGAGTGACAGCAGTTCTTATGACATGTAAACTTTTTACTGCAAGTTTGTCAGAGACTTCTGATGCGTCTGGGTTATCCGAATCACGAATGGTATTAACTAAAGCCTCTTCGAAACGCCAATGATCAAATACCTGAGCACTAACATGAGCGGTATCCATCTCAATGAAATCTCTCTCTACCTGTGCGATATCATCACTCTCGCTTAAGGCTTTGTTAAAAGCATCATTTTTCTTATCTTCTATGAGCTGTTGCGCAATAAGTACTTTACCGATATCAACTAAAAATGCTGCTGCAGATAAAACACCAAGAATTTTTGGGTTTTTACGGACATACCATCCTGTAACTAAGGCATTTTGATTTTCAGCATGTTTAGAGTATTGCGTATTAGAGATACTATAGGGTGAGAGATCGAGTGCAAAACTTTTACTGATAATAGAGGCTAAGGCAAAACCACGAATGGTACCCATACCAAAGAGGCTAACGGCCTGTGCAACATTGGTAATCTCACGGCTAAAACCATAAAGTGGAGAATTTGATGATTTAAGAATATCTGCAGTTAAAAGAGGGTCTTTCTCCAAGATTTTAACCATATCATCAAAAGTTGAATTAGGATCTTGGTAAACAGCTTCAATCTTTATTGCAGTTTCAGGAAGTGGCGGGAGCTGTTTAATCTGTTTTAAAATAGCGTCATTCATAAGGTTTGTCCAACTTTTTTTGAGATCATTTTTAAAGTATTATAATTTAAAGAGTTTAAAGTGTGACTGAAAGAGAAACTTTTTATTTTTTTTTGCTAAGATAATCATCTTAATAATTTTACCAAATGAGGATGACCATGCAACGCGATGCCATGTTAAAACAGTTAGGCTATGTACCTAATGAAGCACTTTTAGAACAGATGGGTCGTATTATTGATAATACGACAGAGTATTCGAAGATCGAAAAACATATTATTGATCTGAGTGATGTCTTAAAAGTTGACAAATCGTATATCGCAATGTCAAATAGTGAAGATTATCTGAAAATTAAAATTGAAGCTGAGGGTGATGCGATGATTGCTGATGCTAATCAAAAAGTTGAACATTTTTCAGATAAATTCAAAGTGGCGCTTAAAAAAGTAGGTTCGAAGAACAACACATACTATATCTTAGGTTTTGACAAATAGCTTCAATTGAACCGATAACGCAAGAAGGCTATGACCTTCTACTGCGTGAATTTAAATTCTTAAAAGACGTCGAAAAACCTCAGGTCAATATCGAAAAACAAGAAGCTGCCGCACAAGGTGATCGTTCTGAAAATGCAGAATATCATGCGGCTAAAGAGAAACTTCGACATATCGATAAACGCCTCTTTTATCTCAACTCCATGATACAAAAATCAAAGATAATAGACCCCAGTGAGCT
>JAYEGP010000287.1:0-1670 GCA_034659135.1 Campylobacterota bacterium | reverse complement strand
CTATTACATGTAAAGGAGTTACAGCTCTTACGAAGTGATTTTACAGACTACTGTACCCATGTTCTAAGCATTGAAAAACTCACCAAAAAACTCCTCTCACCTGAAAAACTCACCCTTGACGAACTCACCAAAGAGCTCAAAAAGAAAAAAGTAGCCATCGATGACTTTAATATCTTTAAATCGATAAAAGATTTACATGTAACCATGATGCAACTTAAACAACAGATTGATGCCATTGATGCAGAAATTGACAACCTTGTATATCAACTTTATGGTCTAAGTGATGAAGAGATACATACAGTGCAACAGAGATGATGCTAATGGATATTGACTTATGTATATAAATAATATATACTATGATATATAATATTAAGGGAGTGCTGATGCATAATCTATCACAACTCGAAAAACAACAGGTTGGATTACGGCTTCCAAAATATCTTATTGACGATATCGATGAGTTTACCCGATTGTTCTCTGTTAATAGAACTGACATCATAGTAGAAGCTCTTAAATCCTATGTCGATGAGCAAAAAGCAAAGCTTTTTTACGATCAGTTTGAGAGTTCATGTCAAGAACTTAAAAGTGTTATTGATGGGAAGAAAGAGAGTTCCAGCCTTACAACATTAGATAGCCTCATTGATGAACTTGAACATAGTTAGTCTCGATACCTTTAGTAAAGACGTTAAAAAGCTTTATAAAAAGTACAAAAACCTTTTAAATGATCTAAAGTTGTTACAGAAAAGACTCCAAGATGATCCAAAAGCTGGCATAGAATTAGGAAAGGGTTGTTATAAGATACGACTTGCAAATTCATCAATCCCAACAGGTAAAAGCGGTGGATTCAGAATTATCTATTACTATCTTGATCATCAAAACAATCTCTATTTGATGACCATGTTCTCTAAAACCGAATTAGAAAATATCAGTGAAGATAAATTATTGGATCTGTTGCATAAAAATGGCTTAGAGACTCCTAAATAATCAAATAAAATTCGGCGCATCATTGGCAAAGAGTATGATGTCTCCACTTTGAGTACTCTGTCCAAGAACCGTAGTCAAAGTCGATTTATCCGCCAACATAATCTTTTGAGGCACTTTGAGATGCTTATCAAAACTCTCTGCATTGAGTGAACCTGTTATGATCGCAATGTCAAAGACATCATTGATAGCATGGATGAGTTGCTGATTGAGTTCGGCGGTACTCTCAACAAGACCCGGTGTGACAATCACCTTACGACCTTCGTGAAGTGAACAGAGACGAATGCCTTCAAGCATGCCATCAATGTTTCCATTGTAACCATCGTCTAAGATAATTTTACCGCCAGCGTCAATGCGTTCAAGACGGTGTTCGACACTTTCTAACTCTTTAATCCCCTCGGTTATCGCTTCAGCAGACATACCTAAAGCATCTGCGATCAAAATCGAAGCGTTCATATTGATCGTTTGAAATCCACCTAAAACCTTTGTCTCAAAATGGTGTAGTTTATCATGAAGTTCCACATCAAAACTGGTACCCTCAAGTGTCGCCTGAACATGTTCACCATCACCAAAAAAGGTCACTTTCTCATGGGGAGTATCGGTCACCGAGTTGTGAACAAAAGCGCGTTCAAGTCTATCAGACTGTATCAGCTCTAATTTTGTTCGAACGATATTATCTAGTGTTTTAA
>JAYEGP010000286.1:0-8819 GCA_034659135.1 Campylobacterota bacterium | reverse complement strand
ATGATGAGAAACACATACTCTGCGTTAGTCATTGACGCCATAGCTACGGCTATGACTTACAATGACTGCCTTGATTATGAATTTCTCATCATCGCTGAGGATTACTAGGGTTTTTAGAGGTGCCCTAAAGTGTTACGCTTTAGTCTTACTTTTTTTTCATAAACTTTTGGTTTTCTGGATTTGATAAAAAGGCGCTCATAGAGTTTTTGATCCCCTCTGGTTTTACCTCGCCCTCTGTTTTTTCAGGTAGTGCGCTCACTTGTGCTAAATTAACAAATATTGGCGTCTCATCAATAATAATTTGCATAATACTCAGTAGCGGTACCGTAACAAAACTTCCAATATTATCAGCTCCAAATCCTGCTTCAAATACAATACTGTTATCAGTAATCTGAGCACTTTCGAAGGTGTAACCGGCTAAAAAGAAGAGTGTCATAGGACGAAATTCATCATTAATCTCTTTGGGAAGTTCAGGCTCAAAGTGAAGCTGATCAATCTTACAAAGAATGCCAAAATTCTGTTCTTGTTCAAAAAGATAGATCAAAAGATCTTGGATGTTGTTTTGCATTAATGTCCCAAATTTTGGACTGCTTATGATATCGATTAACATGATATTCCTACTTTTTTATTGATATTATACCATTTGTGATAATCTGAAAACCTGTCATGGCATTCATTACGGCAAAGCCTTGATAACGATCTAAGTTATCAAAAGCAATATCGCTTACATGTAAGAAGCCACTTTCAAGAAGTCGCATGCGTGTTGTTCCCTCTAGGAGAGGGACTTTAGGCGTTATCCATCGCTCTCCATCTAAAAAAGCGACATTAGCAATAGTCGTATCGCTAATCAGAGCATTTTTTACGATGATTATATCATCATAAGCTTCTCTTTTTAAGGCATTAAGTTGGCTTCTATCGGCATATTTAGAAGCGTAGTCTAAGGTATCTGCATGAACGAGTTTAAAACTTTGCGGTAGTTTTAGGGTATAGGAGTGATAGCTAATGGATAGCTTCTGATGATCATAGAGAACCCGACAGCGATACATCCCCTCTAAGGGAGGATGTAAAAAATCAATGAGTGCATGTGAGGTGCTTTTGAGGGTCTTATTGAGACGTCTTTGATGATATTGCAGATGCAATAGCTTGCCATCTAAAGACTTGATCGTCTCTAGAAATTGCATCTACTCATCATTAAAAAGTGCTGTTGAGATGTAACGCTCACCCGTATCACAAAGAATCGTTACGATGGTTTTACCTTGGTTCTCTTCTCGAGAGGCGATGCGTGTTGCCGCGTAAACATTCGCACCAGCGGAGATTCCAACAAGCAAACCTTCTTCTTTGGCAAGCATTTTCGCGGTAGCGATAGCGTCTTCATTGCTGACGGTAATCACTTCGCCATAGAGATCCGTATCTAAAATATCAGGAATAAATCCTGCACCAATGCCTTGAATTTTATGCGGACCAGGATTTCCACCAGAAAGAATTGCTGAATCTTGGGGTTCTACCGCTACTAAAGTGATATCGGGGAGTATCTCTTTTAGTGCAGAGCCCGTACCCGTTAGTGTTCCACCAGTTCCTACTGCAGCGACAAAAATATCGACCTTCTCTTCGGTGTCGCGTAAGATCTCTTTGGCCGTTGTCTCACGGTGAATTTCTGGATTATTAGGGTTTTGAAACTGCTGTAATATTTTTGAATTCGCAATATCTGCTTGGAGCGCTTCTGCCTTTGCAATAGCCCCTTTCATCCCTGAAGCCGCTGGAGTGAGTACGAGCTCTGCACCTAAGGCTTTGAGTAGGTTACGCCGTTCAATACTCATAGACTCGGGCATAGTTAGTATGAGTTTTAGTTTTAAAGCAGCACAGATAGATGCCAGTGCAATGCCTGTATTACCACTTGTTGGTTCAATGATAGTGCTCTCTTGATTGATACTACCATCTTGCAAGGCGCGACGTACCATATTGAATCCGATACGATCTTTGACGGAACTCGTTGGATTCATAAATTCACATTTTCCCAATATCGTTGCACCACTGTCTTGTGATGGCGCATGGAGTTTAACAAGAGGGGTATTTCCAATTAATTCTGTGATGTTTTCTGCAATATTCATAAGTTACCTTTTCTAAATTGCGCTCATATTAGTACTAAAAAAGTGAATTACACCTTAAAACCGAGTACTTTACTCAACAATAGCCGTTCCCGCACCATTAGCCGCATGAAAAATAATGGTGCCATGTTTGGTGGCAAAATAACGCATCAATAGATTTTGAAGCGTTGGCTCAATTGAAGGCATAAACCATGCGTTATTACTAATGGCAATCATATAGCGAGGAGCACCAATATAGAGCTCTTCACAGGTGGCCTCGTAGCAGATAGCATTTCGAAAATGTGTGCCTTTTATGAGAAAATCAGTAGGCTTATTCGCGCTAATATAATCTGACGCACCATCAAAAAAAGTTTGATTGACATATTCACGAATGAACTTTGGAAGCGGAATGTACTCACCAAAAGGTACTAGAGTCATCTTTTTGGCGACTTGCTCTTTGCCATCTTGAAAGAGATAAGTCACATTATAATTTTTTCCATCTTCATAATAGAGTGCGCCTGTAATAATGCTGATTTGCATTGATTTTTCTCGTAAGCGTTCAAGAATATCTGGACGTGTGTTTAAAAAGAGGGCAAAGGCAGATTCGGGCAAGATAACGAGATCATATCTTTGCGTAATCGCCTCATCAATCGCCTTAAAATTGAACGTATTGATTTTAGTTTCCATATGAGGTTTCCATTTCAACTCTTGTGGAAGATCCATGGAAACAAGTTTAATTTTGAGCTCGGGCATGGTTTTTGATGGAGTGGTATAATCAATCGCACCTAAAAGGATAAAAAGAGCCAGAAAACGACGTGGATGCTTACATATAAGAATAAATCCAAGAA
This sequence comes from Campylobacterota bacterium, assembly GCA_034659135.1. Lineage (GTDB taxonomy): Bacteria > Campylobacterota > Campylobacteria > Campylobacterales > Sulfurimonadaceae > S010-53. Next base: position 5,887 of record JAYEGP010000286.1, on the reverse strand, counting down.
CAAGAAGTATCAGAACAAACTGCCATTTCTCGATACCAAAATAACTCTCTATTAGAGGTAGTTCAAGAACCATCCAGTTAAAATCAAAGGGTTCAATAAAACTCAGAGCAATGAGAAGGAGCAGTCGTAACCACACCTTGTTGGTGAGTGCTAAGAGACCAAAAAATAGCATATAGACAAAGCCAAATCCAATAGTAACAATAGGAATCATATAGCTTACATTGTAATATTCAAAACTGTAGCCGATCCAGTAAAACCAGAGTAGACCAATGAAAAAGCCCGAAATCAAGATAACACGAGGCCTTACATGTAAGAGCAAGTAAAAGCTCGCTAATGCTGTAAATGTGTTGATAGCTTTACATGTAAGATCAAAATATTCAAAATAGATAAAAGATGAAAAGCTTAATGCAATCGTAATTGCAAGAGTAAAATCATTGATGATAGGGTGTTTTAATGGAGTCATGTGAGTAATTATAGCTGTTTTTAGTCATTAATAAAGTATAATGCACAAATTTTTTAAAAGGACTTTAGACCCATGGAAATATTAGCACAGCTATTACCATTCATATTTTTAATTGCGATTATGTATTTTATCATCATTCGCCCACAACAGCAGCAAGCAAAGAAACATCAAGCGATGATTGATGCTTTGGCTAAAGGTGATAAAATTGTCACTAATGGCGGTTTTATTGTTGAGATTAAAAAAGTTGAAGAGGCTTTTTATACGATAAAAGTGAATGATGATGTCATTGCTAAACTTGATAAGCAGTCTGTGGCACGAAAGTACGAGGATGAAGCTTAATTTTCGTATTGTTATTTTCGCTTTAGCGATAGGTTTCGGACTTTTTTTCTCCGCTCCTTCACTACTTCAACTCGATAAAGGTGCGAAGATCACTTTGGGGCTTGATCTCCAAGGGGGTCTTCATATGCTTTTGGGTGTTAAAACTGAAGAAGCTGTTGTCTCTCGTTTAAAATCTGTAGCATCAAGTCTTAAGCATTTTTCCGATCGTGAAGATATCTTGCTTGATGAGCTTAGTGTTGGTGAAGATCAGGTCTCATTTGTTTTGCTTGATAGTGACGATGCCCCTACTATTGACACGATGCTAAAAGAGATAGAAGGCTTAAATAGCCTTATTGAAGGTGAACTTTATCGTCTGAACTTTTCTGAAGAAGCGGTTGTAAAAATTAAATCGCAAGCTATAGATCAAGCGATTGAAACGATTCGAAATCGTTTAGATCAGTTTGGTTTGGCGGAACCTACTGTTGCGCGTCAGGGTGAAGAGAAGATTCTTGTAGAACTTCCGGGTATTAAAACAGCTGAAGATGAAAAACGTGCGCGTGAACTGATCTCGCGTGCAGCGAAATTGGAGTTAATGGCCGTTGATGAAGAGCGTGCTATGCGTGTCTATCAGATGAGTGAGGCTGAAGCGGCTGAATATGGTGACATTATTCTTGATGATGCTGAACGTGAGGGTGTGAAACACCTTGTTCGTGAGATTCCTATCCTAGATGGGGGTATGCTTACCGATGCATCGGTTGGATTTAATCAGAACAATCAGCCCATTATCAACTTTTCACTTGATTCTGAAGGGGCTCAGATCTTTGGTGACTTTACCGGTAAAAATGTGGGTAAACGCCTCGCTGTTGTTCTTGATGGCAAGGTGATGTCTGATCCCGTTATTAATGAACGTATCGGTGGTGGTGCGGGTCAAATCAGTGGTAACTATACGGTTGCTAGTGCCAATGACCTGGCTATCGCTTTACGCTCAGGGGCCCTTCTCGCACCGATTTATCTGATGGAGAAACGCTCAGTTGGACCGAGTTTGGGTGCGGATAGTATCAAGGCAAGTTTGATTGCTCTTGTGGGTGGTTTTGTTCTGGTTATTATCTTTATGATCGTTTACTACCGCTCAGCGGGTGTCGTTGCAAACATCGCACTGATCTCAAATCTTTTTATCATCTTAGCGGTGATGGCACTCTTTGGAGCAACACTAACCTTGCCAGGTATGGCAGGTATTGTCTTGACGGTCGGGATGGCCGTTGATGCCAATGTGATTATCTCCGAGCGTATTCGTGAACTTCTCTATCAGGGTTCTTCGATCCATAAAGCGATTGAAGATGGATATGACAATGCGATGCGTGCCATTCTTGATGCAAACATCACGACATTGATTGCTGCGGTGGTACTGTATGCTTACGGTAGTGGTGCGGTCAAAGGATTTGCGATTACGATTAGTATTGGAATTTTAGCTTCGATGTTGACTGCAATCTTGGGAACGCATGGAATTTATGAGATGTTAGAGTCTAAAATTCAAAAATCTAAAGACCTTGCCTTCTGGTTTGGCGTAAAGAAAGAGGCGTAGATGGAGTTTTTTAAATATACAAAAACCTATGATTTTATGGGAATGTCGAAAAAAACGATGTTTATTTCATTGATTTTAGTGCTTGCTTCTTATGTCTTACTCTTTACAAAGGGGCTGAATTATGGTGTTGATTTTGCAGGTGGAACCATTGTGCAAGTGCAATATGATGCGCCAGCACCTATCAAACAGATGCGTGAACAACTTAGAAGTATCCCTGTTTTTAAAGATGCAAAGATTACTGAATTTGGATCACCCGAAGAGGTGATTATTCGTCTTTCAGGCAGTTCACAAAATATCTCTAATGATGTAGGTGACGAGACCTTAAAAGCTTTAGCTGGAACAGGTAACTTTGAGATTCGCCGTGTTGATATGGTTGGGCCGAAAGTAGGAAGTGAACTTCGTGAACAGGGACTTATGGCGCTACTCTTAGCTACGATTGGAATTTTAATCTATGTCGCTTTTCGTTTTGAATGGCGTTTTGGTGTGGCTTCTATCATCGCTTTAGTTCATGATATATCGATTGCAATTGGGACATTGGCACTCTTTCAGATTCCTGTCAACTTGGATGTTCTAGCGGCCTTGCTAACCATTTTAGGATATTCTCTTAATGATACGATCATTGTCTTTGACCGTATTCGTGAGGGGATTACCAAGATGAAGTCTACGATTCTTGGTGAGGTTATCAATGAGTCAGTCACCCGTACACTTTCACGTACCACATTGACTTCATTAACGACCTTCTTTGTGGTGTTAACACTCTACTTTTTTGGTGGAGAGATTATTAATGCATTTGCATTTACACTATTAGTGGGTATCATTGTAGGAACATACAGTTCGATTTTTGTAGCATCGCCTGTTCTGCTTCTTTTTGGTTTTGATATCAAAGGATACCGTGCACGTCTGGCTGAGAAGTCAAAACGTGAGGCTGAAAAAGAGCGAATGCGTGCTCAGTTTGAACAAGGAACTGTGTAAAACAGTTTCTTTGATGATAATTTATTTTTAGGAGATAGATATGGATTGGGGAAAAGTTATTTATGTATTTTTTACATTAATGAGTTTGACATCGACAGCTGGCTTCTTGTATGAGCACAGCTCTATCGTTTTATTTATTGCAGCAAGTCTAAACCTTGTCTCAACGATTTTAAAAATCGGTGTGCGTAACCTGCTCTCCGCTGAGCTTTTTGCAAGTTCACTTGTCGCAGATATTCACCTAATTCCAGCATTTATCTACATGGAAATCATTGGAAATATAGAGTGGGCAATAGCGCTTGCTATTGGTGCATTGATTGCCAATGTTTTCTCTATCATCCTCGTCTTTATCGAAAGTTCTAAAGTACGCGAAGAGTATTGATCTTTTTGCACTCAAGCCTCTCGGCTTGAACAATCCCTTTACATGTAACAGGAGTAGTAGTGGATTATAATCCCTCACAAATCGAAAAAAAATGGCAAAAATTTTGGGAAGCAAACCGAAGTTTTGAACCTCAAGATGACTATAATAAAGAGAAAAAATACATTTTAAGTATGTTTCCGTTTCCAAGCGGTCGTCTGCATATGGGACATGTGAGAAATTACTCTATTAGTGATGCATTTGCGCGTTATTATCGTCAGCAAAACTTCAATGTCTTGCACCCTATTGGTTTTGACAGTTTTGGTATGCCGGCTGAAAATGCAGCCATTAAAAACGGCTCACACCCTAAAGGCTGGACCTACGACAATATTGATTATATGAAAAATGAGTTCTACTCTTTAGGGTTCTCATTTTCACGTGATCGTGAACTTGCTACGAGTGATGAACTTTATACGAAATTTGAGCAAAGTTTTATTATTGATATGTATGAAAAAGGGCTGCTCTATCGTGAAAAAGGTCTGCTTAACTGGTGTCCGCATGATCAAACGGTTTTAGCAAACGAACAGGTTGAAGATGGGGGTTGTTGGCGTTGTGGTACACCGATTGTCAAAAAAGATATGAATCAGTACTACTTCAAGATCACCGACTATGCTGATGAACTTTTAGACGATCTGAAAAAGCTTGAAGAAGGTTGGCCAAAACAGGTGCTGACCATGCAAGATAACTGGATCGGTAAGTCTAACGGTTTGGCATTTGATCTCTATTTTGATGATGCTTCCAAATCCATGTTAGGCAACAATTTTGAAAGTTTCGATGTTTTTACTACCCGCCCTGATACTATTTATGGCGTCAGCTATACTGCGTTGGCACCCGAACATGCGATTGTGACTTATATGATTGAGAACAGACTGCTTGATGAGGATGTCATTGCTCAGATTGAAGCGATGAAAAACGCTTCAAATATTGATCGTCAAAAAGAGAAAGCAGGGATTGCTTTAGGCTTACATGTAAAGCATCCCTTGCTTGAGAAAGTGGTTCCAGTATGGGTGGCAAACTTTGTCCTTACCGACTACGGCTCAGGTGCAGTTATGGCGGTTCCGGCACATGATGAACGTGATTATGACTTTGCGAAAAAGTATGAGCTGCCTATTATTGGTGTTATCAAGCCTAAAGCGGGTGAACTGGATTTAGAGAAGGGTGCCTATGTTGAGCGTGGTCTTCTTTTTAATTCAGGCGAGTTTGATGGACTTGATTCTAAAAAGAGCCAATACAGTATTATCAAACATTTTGAAGAGCAGAAGATCGGAGAAAAAACCACCAATTACAAACTCAAAGACTGGGGAGTCTCACGACAACGCTACTGGGGCGCTCCGATTCCATTTGTGCATTGTGATGATTGTGGTCTGGTGATGGAGAACAAAGAGAACCTTCCTATCGCCTTGCCGGAGGATGTCGAGATTACGGGAGAGGGAAATCCGCTTGAAAACCATCCAACATGGAAACATTGCAGATGTCCTAAATGCGGTAAAGATGCCACGCGCGAAACCGACACCATGGATACCTTTGTGCAATCAAGCTGGTACTTTTTACGCTTTTGTGCGTCACCGCAGAACTGGAATGAAGAAGCGTTTTCAACAGAGCAGTTAAAATACTGGATGGGCGTTGATCACTACGTCGGCGGTATTGAACATGCCGTATTGCATCTGTTGTATGCGCGTTTCTTTACTAAAGTCTTTCGTGATTTGGGATATCTGGATTTTGATGAACCCTTTGACAAACTTCTAACGCAGGGTATGGTACTTAAAGACGGTGCCAAGATGAGTAAGTCCAAAGGTAATACCGTTGATCCCGATGCGATTATCAAGAAGTACGGTGCGGATACGGCGCGTCTGTTTATCTTGTTTGCCGCGCCACCAACACAAGAGCTTGAGTGGAATGATAGCGCTGTTGAGGGTGCATTTCGCTTCTTAAAACGTTTTCATGATCGTGCTTCTAATGTACTTACATGTAAGAACATGCCAGAGATTGATCATACTAGTTTAAACAAAGAAGAGAAACTCGCCCGTAAAAAAGTTTATGAAGCGCTTCAACGTGCTCATGATGTCTATACCGAGCGTTACACGTTTAACACGATGATTGCGGGTGTTATGGAAGCGATGAATGCCCTTAATGATCA
>JAYEGP010000285.1:0-8899 GCA_034659135.1 Campylobacterota bacterium | reverse complement strand
CTAGAGATCTATGTGCTGCCTATAATCGCGAACTTTGTGATATTGCGATTGATCACGATAAAGAGGGGCGTGTAGGTATGGGGCGTATTGCTCAGTTAACGCAAAATGATCTGATTGATGCTGACCTGTCATTTCGCGCGGTAGACATTGAAAATATTACGATGCCACTATGTGTTAGTTTGCGTTTAGCACAAATTGAAGAGTCATACACCTCAGATATTTCTGGATTATTACGTTACGCTACGCATAGTACAGGAGTGATTTTACGTGCTTATAGTCGTAGCTGTTTTACTAAGAATGACGATGGCAAGATTGAAATTGAACTCAAAAATGAGAACGGTTTTAGTAGCGTTTTTTGTGCGAGTGAATCGGCTTCGACTATTGGTGTTATTCAAAATGAAAATTCTTGCATTGCTGATGCTGAAGCCATTATTGAAGCAAGCTACATTGCACCTGATATCATCTCTAGAAAGATGGCTGAGAGTAAGAAAAAAAGTGATGCACTTTTTTACAGAACGTCACGCGGAAGTGAACCTAACTTAGATTTAGGATTAACATACTTTTTTGCGCTCTTAAACAGATCGAGTCAGGCAACTGTTTATGGCGGTAGCCTTGATGTTTCTCAAAGTTATAAACCTTTACATGTAACGATAAGTGCTGCAACGATTAATGCCTTTATTGGTACTGAAATTAACAAAACAAACATTACGCAGATCTTACAAAACTTAGGTTTTGGCATTGAAGCTTCTAAGGGTGAAGATTTTTCTGTTTTGATTCCAAGATACCGTCATGATGTGACCAATAAACAAGACCTCGTTGAAGAGATTGTACGTCTTGTCGGTATTGATAATATTCCTTCAAAACCCTTTGTACTTACGGAAGCTTTTCGTTTCACAGATGATTATCATGAGTATCAAAAACGACGTGACTATCGTTATAAAGCAGCTTATAGTGGCTTTTATGAGAGTGTGCACTTTGTCTTTGGAGAACGTGAAAAATTTGAATCTTTTGGCTTTACATGTACCGATAAAGATAAAGAACTTCTCAATCCTATAGTAAACACTATGGATACCTTGCGACCGAGCTTAGCGCTTGGTCTTCTTGACGCGGCAAGTTTGAATGCTAAGTCGGGTCAAAAACAGATTGCACTCTTTGAAGTTGGATCTGTTTTTGATAGTGAGCGAAACGAGTCACTCAAGATGGCTTTTATTTTCTCTGGCGATAAAGAAGCGGCTTCTTTATCTAATGCTGGTCGTCCAGATAGCATAGATTTTTCTAGTTTTATTGAAAAAGTTGCTAAGGTGATTGGCGATTTTGAGCTTGAACCTTGCAAAGATATTAAGGGTTTAATGCACCCTTATCAATCTGCTTCGATTAAACAAGCCGGGAGTGTCATAGGATCAGCGTATAAACTCTATCCTGTTGTGCAAGAAAATTATGATTTAGAAGCTACTTTTATCTGTGAAGTCGATTTTTTAGCGCTTGATGATAGTTTGAAAATTGCTAAGTCCTATTCAAAATATCAAGCATCATTTCGTGATTTGAGTGTTGTTTTACCTCAAAGTATTAGTTACGAAAAACTGGCTTCAGTAATTCAAACGCATAAAAGCAGTGAGATTATCCGTTTTTACCCAGTTGATCGTTATGAAGATGAAACTTTAGGTGAGAACACGTCACTGAGTCTTCGTTTTGTACTGCAGTCACCAGATAAAACACTAGGAGAAGAAGATATTACCTCTTCAATGCATGGTGTTATTGAAGGTATGAAAAGTGAATTAGGGGTGGAATTACGATGAATAAAGTAAATGTTAGTAAAAGTGGTCGTTTTGACTTTGTGAGTGATCAAATCGCTTCAGATAAATCAATTTCACACCGTTCAGCCATGTTTGCAACCTTGGCTGAGGGTGAGAGTGTTATTCGAAATTTTTTACGTGCAGAAGATACGCTGAGCTCACTAGCTATTGTTAAAGAACTTGGCAGTGAAGTTATTGATGATGGTGAGGTAATTAGAATTACGTCACACGGGATTAAAGAGAGTGATAATATTTTAGACTGTGGTAACGCTGGAACGGGAATGCGTCTTTTTTGTGGACTTCTCGCTTCTGCTGATGGGCATTTTATTTTAACAGGTGATGCGTATCTTAAACGCCGTCCTATGAATCGTGTCACAAAACCACTTCGTGACATTGGTGCGAAACTTGATGGTAGGGAGTCGGGAAATTTAGCACCGCTTAGTATTCGTGGAGGCTCTTTAAAAGCCTTTAACTATGAAAGCAAAATTGCTTCAGCTCAAGTTAAAAGTGCCATGATTCTCGCGGCGCTCCATGCTGATGGTGTCTGTACTTACCGTGAGCCTGAACTCAGTCGTGACCACACAGAGCGAATGTTAAAAGGAATGGGTGCTTCCTTACATGTAAAGGATCTTCTCACAACGATTGAACCTTTAGATGGTCTTTTAAATCCTTTGGATATTCGTGTTCCAACGGATCCCTCTAGTGCATTTTTCTTTGCGGTAGCCGCAGCTATTACTCCAGGTGCTACAACAAAAATCATTGGTGTGACATTCAATAAAACCCGTATTGGAGCTTTTAAAGCATTAGAAAAAATGGGTGCTAATATTACTTATGATCTTAAAGATGATCGTTATGAGCCTATTGGTGATATTACGGTTAAGTATGCACCTTTACATGCGATAACAATAGAAGATAATATCTCTTGGTTGATTGATGAACTTCCTGCACTCTCCATTGCTATGGCAACTGCCGAAGGTACCAGTACGATTAAAAATGCACAGGAGCTTCGTGTTAAAGAGAGTGATCGTATCAGCAGTGTTGTTGATAATCTAAAACTTTGTGGTATTGAAGTCGATGAGTTTGAAGATGGCTATAGTGTTACGGGTGGTGAACTTAAATCGGCTAAGGTCAATAGCTTTGGAGATCACCGTATTGCTATGAGCTTTATTATTGCTGGACTACGTTGTGGTATGGAAGTCGAAGATATCGAGTGTATTAATACCTCTTTTCCTAACTTTTTTGAGTTACTCTCAAGCATTACTGAGTGCAAGTTGTGAAGATAAGCCTTGCTGAGAATTATGGATTTTGCTTTGGAGTGAAACGTGCCATAAAAATTGCAGAAGAGAATCAAGATTCTCGCACCTATGGGCCACTCATTCATAACGCTAAAGAGATAGAGCGTTTACATAATGATTTTAATGTAGGTCTGACAGAAAATCTTAGTGACTTTCACACGGGTGAGACGGCAGTCATAAGAACACATGGAATTCCCAAAGAAGAACTAGAAAAATTACATGAACGCCAGGTTGATGTTATCGATGCGACATGCCCTTATGTGACAAAGCCTCAGCAGATATGTGAAGAGATGAGTAAAGAAGGCTATGATATTGTCATTTTTGGTGATGAAGATCACCCTGAGATCAAAGGGGTGAAGAGTTACGCTGATGGTAATGTCTATACTGTTTTACATGTAAAGGACCTTGAATCAATTCATCTCAAAGAGAAAATTGCTATTGTTGCGCAGACAACGCGTAAAGTAGAAGAGTTTTTAGCAATAGCTAATTATCTAATCATCAGACATAAAGAGGTTCGTGTTTTTAATACCATATGTAATGCAACCTTTGAAAATCAAGACGCCGTTAAAGATTTAGCCAAAAAATCAGATGTTATGATTATTATTGGTGGAAAAAACTCTTCAAATACGAAACAACTTCAGATGATCTCTTTAGTCGCATGTAGTGATAGCTATCATATTGAGTCTCCTGATGAGATAAATTCACAGTGGTTTATTCAGAAAAAAAATTGCGGAATCAGTGCCGGTGCTTCGACTCCTGATTGGATTATTAAAGATGTTATTGCCAAAATAGAGTCAATTACAAACAAGTAAATCTTATCATTCATATAAAAATAAGTCTTTTTTAGATATAATCAGCCAATTTTTATGTAAACAAGGGAATAGGTATGGCTTTCGACAACGAAGGGTTTGAAGAGGAAAATTTTGCAGAGATGCTTGAAGCTTCTTTCAAAGAGCAAGAATCAACGCGTATCACAGAGGGTGAAATAGTTGAATTTCAAGAAGAAGACAATAGAGTTCTAGTAGGTATTGGTGAAAAACTAGAAGGTATTTTATCTCTCGATGAGATTCGTAATGAAGAGGGTGAATTGATTTTTGCTCTGGGTGACAAAATCACTGTTATGGTCACAGGATACTATAATGAGCGTCCAAAGATCTCATATAAAAAAGTACAAGAGCAAGAAAAAACATTAGCATTTATTAAAGAGCATGGCGATGACTTTGAAGATTTAACTGTTGAAGGTGTCATTACTAAGAAAAATCGTGGTGGATACATTGTTGAATCTGAGGGTGTAGCACTCTTTTTACCGCGTTCACTCGCAGCATTTAAAGACAGTGATGATGTTGTTGGTCGTAAAATCAAAGCGCAAGTTATTAAAATTGATGCTTCAGATAACTCAATTGTTCTTTCACGTCGTAAACTTTTTAATGAAGAGCGCAAGAAGAAAAAAGAGATTATTGACGCACTTATGGAAGATAACAAAATCGTTGAAGGAACTATCAAAAAGATCACGAGTTACGGTATGTTTGTAGATGTAGGTGGTGTAGATGGTCTTGTTCACTATAATGAGATCAGTTATAAAGGTCCAGTGAACCCTTCAAAGCTTTACAAAGAGGGTGATACGGTTACGGTTAAAGCAATCTCATACGATAAAGATAAACGTCATCTCTCTCTTTCGATCAAAGCGGTTCAGCCTGATCCATGGGCTGAAGTTGAATCAGAACTTGATGAAGGCGATACTATTAGTGTAACCGTGAGTAATCTTGAGCCATACGGTGTATTTGTTGACCTTGGTAATGATATTGAAGGTTTCTTACATATCTCTGAAATCACTTGGGATAAGAACATCAAACATCCAAAAGATTACCTTACGGTAGGTGAAGAAATTGATGTTGAAGTGATTGAAATCAATTCTGATACGCATAAACTTCGTGTCTCTTATAAGAGACTTTTACCAAAACCATTTGATGAATTTGTAAAAAAACGTTCCGAAGGTGATATTGTAACGGGTGTTGTGACATCATTAACTGACTTTGGCGCTTTTGTTAAAATTGATGGCGTAGAAGGTCTTTTACATAATCAAGATGCATCTTGGGAAAAAAATACCAAATGTAAAGATCTTTACAAAATTGGTGATAGTGTAGAAGTTAAGATTGTTAAGATCAATGATATGGAGCAGAAAATATCTCTGAACCGTAAGCTTCTTGAAGAGAGCCCCATTGAGAAATATGCGCTAAGCCATAAATCTAATGAAATTGTAAACGGTACCATTCGTGATATTAAAGATTTCGGTGTATTCGTTTCTATTGAGGATGGTGTTGATGCACTTATCCGTAATGAAGATCTTTTTCCACTGAAAGTTGAAGAACTTGAAGCGGGTCAGAGTATTGAAGCGGTGATCGCTGTTATTGATACACAACGTGATCGTATTCGTCTCTCTGTTAAAAAATTAGAGCGTATTAAAGAACAAGCGCAAATGGATGAGTTTAATGATGACTCTTCAAATAGTTTAGGGGATCTTATTAAAGACCAACTGAAGTAGAGTTTGAATGCAACGCTTAGCCTATTGGTTAACGCCAATCATTGCGATTGGTGTTGCCCTTTTTTTAGTGTTATTACTTTATCGTATTAACCAGGGCGAAGCGCCACCATTATTGCAGCAAAAGCCAATAGAAAATAGAGTGACATCAGACCAGATGTCAGATGATAACGGTTGGCTAGAGCGTTTTTCAAAAAGTGAACGTTTAGGGTATTTTTTTCCAGTTAATGAAATTTATATTAATGTTGATCTGAATCAGAAAATCGTTCAAGAAACTATCTATCAATTAAAAGCTATCATTCATGATCCTTACCAGCTTTTTTGTCTCAAAGAAGAATTAAAGCAGTATGGATTTAAACATTTATTGAAAAAAGATACAACGGGTACAGTGCTTTTTATTCGTTCTAAAAATAGAGAAAAGTTGACGCAACTCGTCGATGCCTTGAAAAACTATCAAATTTTGGCCAGTATTGTGCCATTTAAAGAGGAAAAGAGATGGAAAAACATAAAGTAGTCGTTTGTGACCATATTCATGAAACTGGACTTGAGATGCTTCGAAATGATGAAAAAATTGATTTTGTTTTTGCAGCAGATGAAGATAAAGTAAAATTATTAGACATTATTGCTGATGCAGATGTTGCTATCACTCGTAGTTCAACAGATGTTGATGAGAAGTTTATCAGTGCTGCAAAAAATATGAAAGCGATTGTTCGTGCGGGTGTCGGCGTTGATAATGTTGATATTGAGGGCTGCTCTAAAGAGGGTATCATTGTTATGAATGTACCAACAGCCAATACCATTGCAGCAGTTGAGTTAACAATGGCTCATATGCTTTCTTGTATGCGTATGTTCCCATACTCTCACGATCACCTTAAAAATCAACGTATCTGGAAACGCGAGAAATGGTATGGCTATGAGATGAAAGGCAAAAAGCTCGGTGTTATCGGTTTTGGTAATATTGGTAGTCGTGTTGCTATTCGCGCTAAAGCTTTTGAGATGGATATTGTTGCGTATGACCCCTACATTGAAGCATCTAAGGCTTTGGACTTAGGTGTTGCTTATACTGAGAATTTTGAAGATATTTTAGCCTGTGACATCATTACAATTCATACGCCTAAAAATAAAGAGACGATTGGTATGATTGGCAAAGATGAGATTGCTAAAATGAAAGATGGTGTTGTACTTATTAACTGTGCTCGTGGTGGTCTTTATGATGAAGAGGCGCTTTATGATGGATTGAAATCTAAAAAAATAAGATTTGCTGGTATTGATGTTTTTAACAAAGAACCTGCAACAGATCATCCTCTTTTGGAGTTAGATAATATCGTTGTATCTCCGCACTTGGGTGCTAATACTTTTGAATCTCAATACAACATTGGTACACAAGCTGCTCAACAAGCAATCGAAGCAGCTAAGGGTATCGCTTTTCCTCATGCTTTTAATCTGCCTATCGATGAGAGTAGCATTCCTACATTTGTAAAACCATTTTTGGAATTAGGTCAGAAGGTAGGTTTCTTGGCGGCTCAAATGAATCGTGCACCTTTGAAATCGATTAAAGTCAGCGGACAAGGCCCTATATCAGATCATCTCGACTCCCTTTCAACTTTTGTTACGGTTGGTGCTATGGCTGAAAGCAGTGGAGATACCATTAATTATGTTAATGCTGAATTTATTGCTACTGAAAAAGGTGTCAAAGTTGAGACCGAAATTTTACCAGATAGCAAGGTGTTTAAAAACCTTATTACGGTGAAGTTGACAACAGACAAGCAAGCTATTACGATTAGTGCTACTATTTATGATGATGAAGTGCAGCGTATTGTTGATATTAATGGATTTGATCTTGATGTCGCACCTAAAGGGGATATGATTCTCTTTAGAAATACTGATATCCCTGGTGTTATTGGTCAAGTTGGAACAATTTTAGCACAAGAAAATGTCAATATTGCAGACTTCCGTTTAGGACGTAACTCAAAAAGTGAAGCCCTAGCCGTCATTATTGTAGATTCTGCAGTTAATACTCAAACTCTCGAAAAATTGGCATCACTTGATGCTTGCATTGGTGTTGATTACGCTAGTATTTAAATCGCTTTGGCCTTTGGCCAAATAATCAAATTAAACTTGAAAATAAAAAATAAGCTATTGCGCCCACAACATTCGTAGATAGAGTCCTAAAGTGGAGCTATAGCCTACCTCACTAAATTCTAAATCTTTGTCTGAATTATAAATAAATGTTGTTGGGTAGGCGGGTATGAAAAACTGTGAAGCATAGATGCCTTTATCATCATTGATAACTTTGAAATTAAAATTATTTTCTTTAAGATAATTTGATATCTCTGTATCTGAACCTGATTTTACTGCAATGGTAATCACATTGAAGTGCTCGGATATCATCTGAATATTACCTGCTTCAAGTTTACATGTAGGGCACCATGTTGCCCAAAAGTGAACTAAAAGAGGTTTGTCAGGTGACTCATGGGTGCTAAACATGCGTTTATCAATTAATGGGCTAGAAATCTCTGGCAAAGCAGTAGTAGATAATTTTGGACTTCGTAGATAGCTAATGAGATTCATGGCGATAAAGAGCGTTATTCCAATAAAAATAAGTTCTTTTAAAAGTTTTTTTATAGTGATATTTTTAAACATAGTCTTCTTTTTGTCAAATTATACTCTAAAGTAAAAAACATAAGCTATAATTGCTCTCTTGGAGAATATAATGAAGTTAATAATATTTTTTTTAATGAGTTTCAATCTTCTTATTGCTGATGAAACGACAGGCAATAATATAGTATGTGAAGTCCTTGGTGAGGGAAGTAAACGTATTCAATGTACTTTTTTTACGCAGAGAGTAGCGTATGATCGAAATATCACTTTTGAGTGGAAATCTCCTAGTCTTGAAGAAGGTCATAGAAAACGTAAAATGATTTTAAATGCACATCATGGTTCACTTTATGATTATAGATACTATTATGGACGAACGCCTGGCGAGTGGCATGTCTGTGCTAAAGAGGGTGATATAAAACTAAGTGAGACGACATTTACTATTCAAGGGCATGATGAAGAAGAGTATTAATCTAAAGACATTGATTAACGTTTTCTAGCCTCTTGAGATACTTTTCCTAACATCGATTTTGCTTTTTTTTCAGGTTGATAGGTAGTGCTTTTTTTAATAGGTACTACGAGTGCCAATAATATAAATAGCATTGCAAATATAACACCACCGAGTAGAGTTAAAATAAGTTTTAAACGATCATCTTGCATACTCTACTCCTTTA
>JAYEGP010000284.1:0-1691 GCA_034659135.1 Campylobacterota bacterium | reverse complement strand
CTATATAATGTTTAGGAATTATATTATGGCATTTGAATTATCAGATTTGAAAGAGCATAACTCTGAACTTTTAAATCTTTTAACCTTGCACCTTCCCGATATGCTTTGGGTCAAAGATCTCAATGGCGTTTATCTCTATGCAAATAAAGCCATTTGTGATGGACTTCTTATGGCGAAAGATACCCAAGAGCCTATAGGCAAAGGTGATGTCTTTTTTGCACTAAGAGAAAGAGAAGCCCATAAAGACAAACCAGAGTGGCATACCTTTGGAGAGCTCTGTTTCAACAGTGACCAAGTCGTTATCGACAACAATGAGGCGATGAAATTTGAAGAGTATGGTAATGTTAAAGGTAAACTTCTCTATCTTGAAGTTTATAAAGCGCCTTTTTATGACAAAGAGGGAAACATCATCGGAACAGTCGGTGCTGGACGTGATATTACCGAACTTAAGACAATACAGCTTGATTTAGAAAAAAGTCTAAAAAGCTTGGAAGAACAAGGTCAACGCTTAGAATATCAGGCCAATCATGACACCTTAACAGACTTACCAAACCGGGTACTTTTAATGGATAGATTGAATCAATCCATTAAATACTCGAATGACGCTAAAAAATTCATCGCCGTCCTTTTTATTGATTTAGATAATTTTAAAGAGATTAATGATTCACTTGGGCATAATACTGGCGATAAAATTTTGATTGAAACCAGCCATAGACTCAAAAGCAAATTGAGAAAATCAGATACCTTATCGCGACTTGGTGGCGATGAATTTTGCATTATCTTAAATGATATCAAACATATCAGTACTATCATAGAGATTGTGAAAAACAATATGAATCTCTTTAAGAAACCTTTTTTTATCGAGAATAGAAACTTACATGTATCACTGAGTATTGGAATATCCATCTATCCCAATGATGGAGATAATGCGCTCACCCTTTTTAAAAATGCCGATGCAGCACTGTATAAAGCCAAAGGTGATGGGCGAAATACCTATAGTTTTTACGATGAAGAGATGACTAGCAAAGCATTTGAAAAAGTTTTCTTAGAGACTGAGCTTCGAAAAGCTTTTAAACAAGATGAGTTGATAGCTTATTATCAACCTCAGGTCAATACTAAGACAGATAAAATTATTGGTATGGAAGTCCTTACAAGATGGCAACATCCCACTATGGGTTTTATATATCCCGATAGATTTATCCCTCTTGCTGAAGAGACGGGGATGATCATCGAACTCGATAGAATCATAATGCAAAAAGCGGTCTTACAGTTTTCAAAATGGCGAAAAAAACATTTAGAACCACTAAAACTCTCTATTAATCTCTCCATAAAACAGATCGAGACAGAGGACTTTATTGATTTTATAAAAGAGGTACTAGATAAAAATGAGATCTCTTATGAAGATATTGAACTTGAAGTGACAGAAACACAGATTATGAATCATCCCCAAAGGTCTATCAAAGCATTAGAAAAAATACATGCATTAGGTATCTCTATTGCCGTTGATGATTTTGGAACAGGCTACTCATCATTAGCCTATCTCAAAAGACTCCCTATTAATAAGCTAAAGATAGATAAATCATTTATTGACAATCTCCCAGGAGACCAAGAAGATATCGCCATTAGCAAAGCCGTAATCAGTCTATGTCAGAGTTTAAACCTCAACGTCATCGCTGAAGGGGTAGAGTCTG